>JALVWW010000315.1:16938-25624 GCA_027023175.1 Campylobacterales bacterium | reverse complement strand
TGTCGCTGACATCACTTTTAAAAAGTTTTGCCTCATAAAATACTCCACTGTTTTTTATATTTTTTTCCAAATTGACTTCATGAATATTTTGAGTAAAATTTTTCAATTCCGTTTTGATGGGAATATACTTTTTTTCATTCGGAAGTGAGGAAGATATAGTGTCGATATTTTTTGTAATATTTTCTAAATTTTTTATCAAAGTTTGTTTGCCTGCAAGGCTGACTCTGTTTTTTTTATGAGTTGTTATCATCTCTTTTAAAAAAGTCTCTAAATTTTTTATCTCTTTGGAGTGAGTATGTTGCAGGTTTAGCAGTGTAGATATGGTATCGATATGTTTTTGAAGTGATGATATTTTGTGAGGAGATATGTTTTTGAATTGAGCTAATTTTTTTATCTCATTAAAATGCTCTTTTATCTCTTTGAAAGCAGATTGCAAATCCTTTGTATCAATGTTTTTATCGTTGTTTAACAACTTTAAAAAGTTGTCTGTTTTTTCAGAAAATATTTTTATATTCGGCTTATTTTTTATCTCTTTTATAACAGTTTGTATTTCATTTTTTAATGAGATACTGTTTTTTTGTATATCCTTAAATAAAACAGTCTCTTTAAGTAATGTTTGCAGTAGTTTTATCTGTTTTAAAAGTTCACTTTTTTTTGGAACATTATTTGGAGGATTTTTTAAAATTTCATTTAAAAGCTTATCCAAAGATGCAATATTTTGGAGTGAGGGTTTAAAATTTTCCAATTTTTGCAGAGTTTGTTTTGTGATTTTATCCTGTTTTGGAAGTTTGTTTATAAATGATTTTAAAGTATCAAGCTCATTTGAAATCTCTTTTAACAGTTTATTTTCAATTTTTTTTGGAAGTTTACCGTTAAGAATATTTTTAAGCTTGTTTTGCAATGAAAAAGAGGATATCACATCCATCTTATATGTCTCTTATCAACTCTTTGAGTTTTTGTAGGGTTTGTATCTCTTTTATCGGGTATGTTTTTGTAAAATATCGTATAAAAGTAAATTGTTCAAATATTTCTGAGAGAGTTTTTTCGATATCGATTCTATTTTTGGAAACTATCATAAAATCATCTCCTTTTACTCTGAAAATTTTTTCTGTATTATATCTTTTTTGTAGCTCTTTGGAAATTTGTATAAGAAACTCATCTCCTTTTTCCCAGGAGAATGTTTTGTTGAAGTTTGTAAAATTTTTTATAGCTATAGTGTATATATAGTTAAAATTTTGCAACTCTTTGATGATATACAAATGTTTTAGATAGTCACTGTTGTAGCATTCTGTTAAATGGTCTTTGAAAAAATATGCAAATCTGGCATCCAAAAGCGGGTCTTTGGGAGTTTGTTCAAAAGTACTGTTTTGTTGCAAGATTACATCTTTTAAAGCCTGAAGTGTAATATCTACAATTTTTTTGTCAAACCAGATATTTGCTAAAGATTTTATCTCTTTAAGAGCATTCTCTTTGCTTTTTGCGGGCTTGTATATCCTGTTGGTTGTCATAGCGTCAAAAGTATCAGCAATAGAGAGAATTTGTGAAAGAAGCGGGATATCATCCTTTTTTAACCCGTAAGGGTATCCGCTTCCGTCATATCTTTCATGATGATAAAGTACTATTTGGGCAGCATCTTTTAAAAATGATATATGCGAAAGGATTTCATACCCTTTTTTGGGGTGCATTTTGATGATATCATATTCATACTCGTTTAGCTTTCCGGGTTTTAGTAAAATGCTGTCAGGAGTTTCTATCTTGCCTATATCGTGCAATTCTCCGGCTTTTTGCAAAGCTTCTATCTGAGTATCAGACAGTTTCATTTGTTTGGCTATAAGCGTTGCGTATTTGCTTACTCTTGTGTTGTGGCCTGCGGTATAGGGGTCTCTGGCTTCTATGGCTTTATTTAGTGAATAAACCATCTCTTTATAATTTTTTATCCTGTCATTTAGATAATTTAAATTTTTTTGTTTTAAGTGTTCAATATTCATGCAAAGTGATATATCGCCCGCCAATTCCTCTATGAGGTTTATCTCTTTTTTTCTAAAGCCGTTTTTATTGATGGTATAAACTATCAAAACTCCGAAAGGTGTTTTTTTATGATTTGACATAATGGGGGTTGCAAGTATATATGTCAAATTTTTTGTCTCTATCCGCTTTTTAAAAAAGCAGTCATCTTTTATAAATTTTTTTATAACGGTTTTGCTCTGATTGAAGGATTGTACTACAGGATTGTCATTATCATTTGTGTCAAATTGGGCCTCATAGCCTTTTGGAAAGTTTTTGGTAGAAGTTATTATGTTTAGTTTTTTATGTTTTTCTAAAGCAATACAAGATACCTCATAGAGCTCTTCTTCTATAATTTTTTCACAAACCATAGATATTTTTTCTTTTAAAGGTATATCCAAAAGCAATACCTGATTGACATTTTTGACAGTATTTATGATTTTGTTTAAGTATAACTCTTTTTGGTATTTTTCATTGATAATTTTTGTAGCTTTGTCTACCATTTTGTGAAGAGTTTGGTTTATGATAAATAAAATAACTAGAAAAACCACAAGCAAGGCAAGTGCTATGAGAGTATATTTTAAATATCTGTTTTTTTCAACTTTGACATTTAAATATCTATGTAAAATTTGATAGTAGGGAGAGTATATATCTATCTCATAATTTTTTAAAGCCTTGTCGATAGTTTTTTTAAGTTTTATGTTGTTTTTATTGTATGCGAAAGTTATAGGTATCTGGTCTATGATGATATCTGTTTTTTTAATGTGTGGAAATTTTTTTTGATATGTTAAAAAGATTATACTGTTTGAGACAATAGCATCAAGCTCTTTTTTATTTAGTGACTCAAACATTTTTTTATAGCTGTCAAAATATATAATAGAGGCATTTATTTTAAAATCTTTTATGTTGTTTAGAAACATATTGGCATGTATATCACCTTTTAAAAGACCTACTTTTTTATTATTCAAGTCTGTCCACGACTTGATAGGAGTTTTTTGTTTTGCATAAAGTGTACCGAAGTTTGTAAGTATTGTTTCATCTGCAAAAAGATATCGCTTCTCTCTTTGGGGTGTACGGGCAATGGGGGAGAGTATGTCTATATCACCGTTTGAAAGCATTTTAAGACATTGTACCCATTTACATTTTTTATAAACAAGGTTTAACTCTTTCTCTTTTGCTATTATATTTAGGATGGATGGAAAGAGTCCATCCGGTTTTTTGGATGCGTTTATATATGAAAGCGGAGGATTGTCATATATGCCTATAAATATATCTTTTTTTGCATAAAGAGATACATTTGAAAAAAAGAGAAAAAACAGTAGAAAAAGAACTCCCCCTTTTAGACTCTTTTTCATGACAAATCCTAAGAAAATGATTTATACAGTGTTATACAGTGTGTTAGCAAAGTTAAACCATTTGATGCAATATTATATAACCTATTATATTAAAGTAGTCTTAAATTATTTCATCAATGTTTCAGGATAGTTTTTAATATCACATATTACAACATCAGCATAATTGCCTTTTAAAGAAAAGATAGTATAATATCACTTCAAAGTGTAAGAGCACTTAAATTTTAAGGAGATTATAATGGGAAAATATTTAGAACTTAATGCATCTAATTTTAACGATACTATAAAAGAGGGTGTAACATTGGTTGATTTTTGGGCTCCATGGTGTGGGCCTTGTAGGATGATAGCTCCAGTTATCGAAGAGTTGGCAAATGATTATGAAGGCAAAGCAAAGATTTGCAAGGTAAATACCGACGAAGAGCAGGATATCGCTATCCAGTACGGTATCAGATCTATTCCTACAATCCTTTTCTTTAAGGATGGTCAACTTGTAGATCAAATGGTAGGAGCAGCAGGTAAGCAGGTAATTGCAGAGAAATTGGACGCCCTTTTATAAAAATGGGCTTTAAAAAAGGGAGAAGACTCTTCTCCCTTAACTATCTCTTTGCATCATTTTTCGGTGCATTGATGATAGCAAGTGCGTATGCGTACTTCAACTATAAGTTTGCAGAGTTTAAATTTATCGATTTTGACAAATGGGTTTTTTATGAAAAAAAAGATATCTTCAAACCCAAAGATGAAAATTATGTAGTCATTATATTTAGTTCCCGCAAAGATAATCTCAAAAAAATAGTAAAAAAAGTAAAAAATAGATATAAAATATTAGCTATAGATATTTACCAAAAAAGATTTAAAAACAGTAAAAAAGTGATATACTTAACCAGTGGCATAAACAGACTTATTGCTTTGATACAAAGGTTCAATATATATGTAGTACCTTCTCTTTTTATTATAAAAAGAGTCAAAAAAAACAAATACAAACAAGACAGTATGATAGAGACAATTAAAAATTAAAAATGAATAATTAAAAATTGATGCAAGGATAAAAAATGTTGGATTTAGCGATTATTGGAGGAGGGCCCGCAGGTCTTACCGCAGGACTTTACTCTACCAGAGGTGGCTTGGAAAATGTTGTTATGTTTGAAAAAGGGATGCCCGGAGGTCAAATCACTCAAAGTAGTGAGATAGAAAACTATCCCGGAATTCCTGGAGAAGTTACAGGAATGGAGCTTATGGAGAGTTGGCCCGCACAATGTATGAAGTTTGGCTTAAAGCATGAAATGAAAGAGGTTACAAGAGTAAGTCTGAATGATGATAAAACTTTTAAAGTTTCTCTTGCAGGCGGTGAAGAAGTCAAGGCAAAAAGTGTTATAGTTTGTACCGGCAGTACTCCAAAAAGAGCAGGATTTGAAGGTGAAGATGAATTTTTTGGCAAAGGTGTAAGTACCTGTGCCACTTGCGACGGATTTTTTTACAAAGATAAAGAAGTTGCGGTTTTAGGTGGCGGTGATACAGCTTTGGAAGAGGCTTTGTACCTTTCCAAGATTTGCTCAAAAGTTTATCTGATACATAGACGAGATAGCTTTAGAGCAAGCCCTGCAATTGTCAAAAGAGTTATGGAAAGTGACAATATAGAGCTTGTTTTAAACTCCTCTATCAAAAAGGTGTACGGTAATGCTATGGGGGTTGAGGGTGTTTTAATGGTTGACAAAGAGGGGAATGAAAGAGACTTGAAAGTTCCTGGGATTTTTATTTTTGTCGGAATGAATGTGAACAATTCTGTTCTAAAACAGAGTGACGGCTCATACCTATGTGATGTAAATGACTGGGGCGAAGTTATAGTGGATCTTTCTATGAAGACTTCGATCCCGGGTTTGTTTGCAGCGGGAGATATCCGCATAGAAGCTCCAAAACAGGTAGTTTGCGCAGCAGGTGACGGAGCAACGGCAGCTATAAAAGCCATATCTTATGTAGACTCTTTAGGAGAATAAATTGATAAAAGTAGGAATTCACGGATCAACTGGAAGAGTCGGGAGACTCTTGATAGAAAATTTAAAAAATGATAAAAAAGCAGAGATTGCAGTTTTGCATGCTATAGAAGAGTTTAGTTTTGAAGTGCCAAAAGGAATTTTGGTGACAAATGATACTAAAACACTTTTGGAAAACTCTGATGTAGTGATAGACTTTACATTGCCGGCAGGAACACAGTCACTTTTGGAGTATGCTATAAATGAAGTACCAAAACCGCTTATCATAGGTACAACCGGACTCAATCCCCATCAGCACAATCTGATAAAAGAGTTAAGTAAGCTCTCGCCTGTGCTTTATTCAACCAATATGTCTTTGGGAGTAGCTGTGCTAAATAAGCTTGCCTATTTGGCATCTGAAGCACTGAGTGATTTTGATATAGAGATTACAGAGATGCATCACAGATACAAAAAGGATGCACCGAGTGGTACTGCCCTGACACTAGGAGAAAGTGTGGCAAACGCAAGAGGGTTGATACTTGATGAAGTCAGAGTGAGCGGCAGAAACGGCAATATAGGTGAAAGAAGCAAAGATGAGATAGCTATCATGGCTTTAAGAGGTGGAGATATAGTGGGTCGTCATACGGTCGGATTTTATAATGACGGAGAATTTATAGAGCTAAATCATACTGCAACAAGTAGAGATACTTTTGCAAAAGGTGCCATAAGAGCTGCTAAATGGATAGTGGCTCAAGAGCCGAGACTTTACAGTATAAATGATTGTTTAGGACTTTAAAATGTGTGCGGTAGTAGGAGTATATGGTGATGAAAATGCCTCTAGAATAGCTTACTATGCCCTCTTTGCTATGCAGCACAGAGGCCAGGAAGCTACAGGTATAAGTGCCAGCAACGGTGAGCATATAAAAACTATAAAAAGCAGAGGCTTAGTAACCGAAGTATTTGATGATAATTCATTTGAAATACTAAAAGGAGATATGGCTATAGGTCACAACAGATACTCTACTGCCGGACATGATTCCATACTTGATGCACAGCCTATATTTGTAAGATACTCTTTGGGTGAAATTTCCATAGTACACAATGGAAACCTGACAAATAAAGATAAAGTAAGGCAAGAGCTTATAAAAGAGGGGGCTATATTTGCCACCTCAATGGATACGGAAAATGTCGTGCACCTCATAGCCAGAAGTCAGGAAAAGCATTTAAAAGACAGAATTATCAAAGCTTTGGAAAAAATCAAGGGTGCATACTGTTTTATCATCCAAAGCAGAACAAAAATGTTTGTCATAAGAGACAGATACGGGGTAAGACCGTTATCTTTGGGAAAACTTGAAAGTGGCGGATATATAGTGGCAAGTGAAACATGTGCATTTGATCTTGTAAAAGCAAAATTTGTAAGAGATATAAGACCAGGTGAAATGCTTATATTTGATAAAGAGATGCCCGAAGATATGAAATCCATTCAGCTTTATGAGAGTGATTATAGACCATGTGCATTTGAATACATCTATTTTGCAAGACCGGACAGCGTGATAGACGGAAAAAGTGTTTATAAAGTAAGAGGCAGAATCGGCTGGGCTTTGGCAAATGAAGCATCTCACATAGAAGCAGATATGGTTGTACCGGTTCCCGACAGCGGAGTAGCTGCAGCTTTGGGCTATTCTAAAAAAAGCGGTATTCCTTTTGAGTTGGCGATAGTTAGAAACCACTATGTGGGAAGAACTTTTATTGAACCCACCCAAGAGCTTAGAGATATGAAGGTAAAACTAAAGCTATCACCGATAAAAGAGAAGATAAACGGTAAAAGAGTGATAGTTTTGGATGACTCTTTGGTTAGAGGTACTACTTCAAAACAAATTGTAAAAATGCTAAGAGAATCTGGAGCAAAAGAGGTGCATATGATGATAGCTGCTCCTGAGATAAAATACCCTTGTAAGTACGGCATAGATACACCAAGCTTTGATGAGCTTATGAGTGCCAATAAAACAAAAGATGAGATAAGAGACTATATGGGAGCGGACAGCCTAACTTTTTTAAGCATCGAGGCACTCAAAGAAGCCATAGGATACGATAGAAACTACTCTTTGGTTAGCTTTGATGGAGATTATTTTATCAAGTAATTCTGCTCACTAATTACGAATCACGAGTCACTAATTACTATTTTAGTGGCAGTATAATTTATATCTTATATCCGCCTTTTGAAAATATGGCGGATATGGCATGGTGGCACTGAAGCTTCTTATCTCTCCCGGTTTTAGGTTTTTGGCTATGGTAAAATCTTTGATAATAGTTGAAGGTTTCTCTTCTTTGCTTGAAAAAAGTGAACCGAGGCCGGAGCGTGGAGCATAAAAAGTTTTACCTGTAATATTGTTTAAATTAAGTGCATTATTTACAATCTTTACCTCGAGTTTACAGTGACCTATCTTAAATCTACCCACATTTTGAACCTGACCGAAAAACATGATGGTTTCATTCAAGAGTACTCTTTTGTGGGTTATGCTGATGAGTTTGCCTTTTTTTGTATATTTATCCAGTACAAACATGGAAAAAAGTGCGAGCATGCTTGTTACCAAAAAAGAGGAAAAGACCATTGACCAAAATATTTTTGGATTGGTTTCCTTTTTTGAAACAATGACAAGCAGTATAAAAAGCAGCAAAAAAACTATCAATGTTATCCAGTGCAATATAGTAAAGTAAGTCATATTTATCCTTTAGAGTACCTCTAATAACAATTTATTTTTGCCGTCATCTCATCATTGTTTGAATACATCACATTATCCAAAATTTTTTTTAGAGCATAAGAACTTCTCTTTTGTATTGATTTATGTATGTATATCGTCTTGATTGCCAATGGTTTTAATTCATATAAAAATTTTTTTAGTTTTGAATTGCTTTTTTTTATAATTTTTAAACGTACCAGACACATTTGAAAATCACTCTTTGAAAGGTTTTTTATCTGAGCTTCTATAAAGAGTGACTTTGAAAAGTGTAACGGTTTTATGTTTTTTATCTGAAATTCGCACTTTCTTATAGTTTTGTTTAAGAGTGTTTGAACTCCATATGCTCCAAAAGGTAGTATCATCAAAGATAAAATAAAAAAAACAAATCCCAAAAAAGGCTTTTTAAACAAAAGTATAAGCGACAAAATAAAAAGAAGTAAAAAAACTATACCTACAACACCCAGTCCTATGTAATCATAAGGACTAAGATGTTTAAAATACAGTTTTACAAACTCCAAAATTACCTACTTTTTCCTGTTTTTCTTCTCTTCTAAACCGCTTTGGGTAAATCTTTTTTTTAGTTCATTTTTCACCCTGTCAGGGTCAATGTTTCTGTAAGCCA
>JALVWW010000315.1:0-16838 GCA_027023175.1 Campylobacterales bacterium | reverse complement strand
GCTCTTATCTTTCTTGCATTTGCATCACCTTGTGCAAGAGCTGCATTTTTTTGTGCGATTTGTTTTGCTTTTTCTACTTCGTATTTTGCCTGCTGTGCTTGTTGCTTGGCTATCTGGACTCTTAGGATTTGATCTTTTATCTTTTGAGGAAGTACTATCTTTCTAAGTTGAACAGCAAGCAATTCTACAGGTTGACCCGGTTGAGCATCAATTCGGTCTTTTATATTGCTTGTTATTTGAGCTGCTATTTCATTTCTTTTTACAGGTAACTCTTCAGCAGTATATTTTCCTACTATATTTCTAGTAACATCTCTAACGACAGGATTTATTATCTTATCTTCCCATGAAAGTCCCCATGTAGCTATGGTTTGAGGCGCACTTTCGGCTTTTAGTTTGTATTGTACTGTAAGCTCTATGGATACTGGAAGACCTCTTGCATCAAGAACTGATATGGCACTTTTGTATTTTATACCTGAGTTTGGCGCCTTTATGGATAAGTCTTCATTGTTTGTATAGTTTATAATCCTTACTCTTGTATCAACTACAAAAATATCTTGAATAAAGGGAATAAAAAAGTGAAGTCCCGGATTTAATGCTTTAGGATCATATTTTCCTGCTGTTGCTTTTATACCTACTTCACCGGAATTTATCACTACAAACGGTTTTGCTATGATAAGAAGTCCTATGACTATGATAAGAAGATATAAGATACCCGCCTTTTTGCCCAGATCTTTAAAAAACTGTGGTGGTTCGAAATTGTTTCCTGATGAACTGTTGTCATCTCTTTTTTTGCTATTTTTGTTAAAATAATCATTCAAGTCTGCCGGCATTGTTTCCCTTTTTATATATATGTCAATAAGTGTTTGTACTTTTCATTACGCCCGTAAACTACATCAAAGTACGCATCCTGTAGTTTTTTTGTCATTTCCCCTCTTTTACCGTCACCGATAACTCTAGCATCTACCTCTTTTACAGGAGTAAGCTCTGCTGCAGTTCCGGTAAAAAAAGCTTCATCAGCTATAAAAACTTCATCTCTTGTAATTCTTCTTCTTTCAACCGGTATATCAAAATCATTTGCAAGTTTTAAAACAGTATCTTGAGTGATGGATTCGAGTGAATTATCATTTGGAGGAGTTATTAAAACCCCATCCCTTACTATAAAAAAGCACTCTCCGCTTCCTTCAGCCACAAACCCCTCATCATCGAGTAAAAGTGCCTCCTCATATCCGCAGTCAATTGCTTCAAACTTTGCCATTTGGGAGTTTAGATAGTTTGCTGCCGCTTTTGCTTTACCCATTGTTGATTTGACCGAATTTCTTGTAAATGAGCTTATTTTTACTCTTATACCGTTTTGAAGCCCCTCATCTCCCAGGTAACTTCCCCACTCCCATGCGGCAATTGCTACATTTACCGGAGCATTTATGTGATAAAGTCCCATTACGCCGTATCCAAGATATATCAAAGGTCTGATATAAACATTTGATTTGAAATCGTTTGATTTAAGCAGTTCAATTTGAGCATTTTCCAACTCTTTTTGAGAATATGGAGACTTTATCATGGTAATCTTTGCAGAATTCAAAAGTCTTTTGGTGTGGTCTTGCAACCTGAAAATTGCCAAACCCTCTTTTGTCTGATATGCTCTGGTCCCTTCAAATACACCATTTCCATAGTGAAGAGTGTGGGTAAGTACATGGACATTTGCTTCATCCCACAGGGTAAGTTTACCATCCATCCAGATATATTTTGCTTTTTCCATTAATATTCCTTAACATCAATAAATAATAAGGTATTATATTATCAAATCTAATATTAAACCCTTATTATGTTAAAGTTGTAATTGTTGAAGACGCCTTTAGATCATAATTAGTAGCTTATTGTTTGTCAAATGGGTGTCAATGAGTTTTATTAAAAAGTAAAAAAATAGTTTTTAAATTTATTTCATCTATTTTTTAAGCTATATAAAAGCATATAGTTAAGCTAATAAAATCTATTTTAAATATTTTTTAGTATAATGCCGATGATGAAAATAGATAAAAAAAATAATGCCAGATTGATAAAATGGATATATTTTATCCCCCTTTTGTCTTTATTTGTAGTAGTAACGGCTATTGCAACCCTTTTTATTTATAAAGGAAAGAGTGTATATAAGCATGATGTTGACTCTTATAAAATAAAACTTTTAAAGATTAAAAAACTTGAATCCGAAGACAGAATATTAAAACTCTACTCCCAAATAGAATCCAATAAAAAAATACTTATTGAAGAATCTAGAGAAAATGTAAAAAATCTTGTTGACTTTGCATATAAAATTATAGAGGATACATACATTCAAAACAGGCATAAAAGTAAAGAAACCATAGTAAATATGATAAAAAACAGACTTAGAAATATGAGGTTTTTTGATAATTTAAGCGGATATTTTTATATGTACTATATGGATGGCACCTGTATCCTTTTGCCGACCAATCCAAAATATGAAGGTAAAAATCTTATCAACATAAAAGATGCTGTGGGAACAAAAATCATAAAAAAAGCTATTGATATTCTTAAGAAAAAAGGTGAGGCATTTAAAAGTTGGTACTGGTACAAACCCGGCGAAAAGAAAATGAAAAAAAAGATAGGCTACTTTAGAATCTACAAGCCTCTAAATATCTATATCGGAAGTGCTTTTTATGAAGAGGATATTATAAATAAGGCAAAAAAAATAGCATTGCAAATTATAAAAAACTATAGATATGGCGAAAATGGATATATTTTTGTTTATGATTTTAAGGGTAATACAGTCAATCATATCAACAAAAGACTTATAGGAAAAAATATAATAAATCTTTTTATTGATGATAGACATATTATAAAAGAGATGATTAAAGGAGCTAAACTATATAAAGATGGATTTTTTATGAGCTATAGGACTCCTTGTGATACGGCAAATTATAAAATTGATAGAAAAATTTCTTATATAAAGGCTATTCCTGAATTTGGCTGGGTTATAGGAACAGGATTTTGTGTAAGCAATATAAGAAAGAGTGCTTTAAATAAATATGCTTTATTGCAAAAAGAGTTGGATAGAAATATTAAAACTATTATAGCTTTATCTTTTTTTATGATTGTTGCACTAGGACTTGTTATGGTTATTATAGCAAAAAAGATAAAAAAGATTATTGAATCATATGAGAATGATTTATTAAGACAATATAATGAAACAATAAATCAAAAAAAAGTTTTTCAACTTCTTTTTGAAAAATCAAAAGACGGTATATTTCTTGACAGTGAAGATGAATTTTTAGACTGCAATGAAGCGGCTGTGATAATGTTTGGAGCAAAAAATAAAGAGGAGCTTTTAAAACAAAATGCCTTGGCTCTTTCGCCGAAATATCAACCAGATGGTAAACTTTCAAAAACAAAAATAGTTTATATATTTACTGAAGCCAAAAGAGAAGGAGTGTACAGGGGCGAGTGGCTATCAAAAAAACTTGATGGCTCAACATTTTGGATAGAGATGGTTGTTACTGCTATTACACTAGAAAACAGAATTGTATTTTATACAGTTTTTAGAGATATCAGCCAAAGAAAAAAGATAGAAAAAGAGTTAAAAGAGAATGAGGCAAAACTTGTTTACAGAGCAAGGCACGATGCACTTACCAATTTGCCAAACAGGTTTATGTTCAATGAGGTTATTACCCATGAAATGCTAAAGGCAAAAAGAGAGGATAAAAAAGTAGCATTATTGTTTTTGGATTTTGACGGATTTAAAAATATCAATGATTTTTACGGTCATGATACGGGTGATGAGCTTTTAGTGCAGGCCACAAAAAGACTCAAAGAGGAGATAAGAGAGAGTGATTATCTTTTTAGGTTTGGAGGAGATGAGTTTGTCTTTTTGTTTAGTGATTTTAAAGATGAAAATGATATAGTAAAAATAGCTGAAAAACTTAACAATACTTTTTCTTTACCGTTTTCTGTAAACGGGTATTTGCTAAAGATAGGTATAAGTATAGGTATAGCTGTTTATCCTGATGACGGTACAACCAGTGAAGAGCTTTTAAGAAATGCGGATATCGCAATGTATAAAGCCAAAGAGAGAGGAAAAAACAGATATGTCTTTTTTGAAGATAAAATGTACAAAAAAATTATCCAAAGACATATCCTTGAAGAAGATATAAAAAAAGCTATAGAAAATGATGAGTTTATAGTTTATTATCAGCCTCAGATAGATATAAAAAATCATAAAATAATAGGCTTGGAAGCACTTGTAAGATGGAAAAAAGATGATAAAATAATAACTCCCGGAGAATTTATAGAGACGGCATCCCAGTGTAATTTGATAGGAGATATCGGTAGTATTGTTATGGATAAAGCTATATCTTTTGCCGGTGATTTAAAAGCCTTGAACCCTGACCTTGAAAAAATTTCTATAAACCTAGATGACAAACAGTTAAAAAATCAAAATATCCTAACAGCCATTGAAAATTGCCTAAGCATCCATAACTGTAATGCCAATCTGATAGAGTTTGAGATAACAGAAGGTTTTGTTATGCATGATGTTAAAAGCTCATATAAGCTTTTAAGAAAGATAAGAAAGATAGGATGCAGCATTTCCATAGATGATTTTGGTACGGGATACTCCTCTTTGGCATATATTAAAAAACTACCGTTTGATGTTATAAAAATTGACCAGTCTTTTATAAGAGATATCCCGGGAGGTTTTGAAGATGAAGCAATAGTTAAGACTATTATCGAATTGGGCGATGGTTTGGGGCTTAAGATAATAGCTGAAGGTATCGAAAAAAAAGAGCAAAAAGAGTTTCTTGAAAAAGAGGGCTGTTATATCATACAGGGGTATTTGTACTCAAAACCCCTTTCAAAAAAAGATATAATTTCTTTTATAAAAAATTTTTACAAGCAAAAGGAGAGGATATGATAGAGATAGGAGAGAAGGCAAAAGATTTTTGTTTGCCAAACCAGGATGAAGTTGATATATGTCTCAGAGATTTAAAAGGAAAATGGGTGGTTTTGTACTTTTATCCAAAAGACAATACCCCCGGATGTACCACTGAAGCCTGTGACTTTACACAAAGCCTGCCAAACTTTGAAGATATGGATGCTGTGATACTTGGAGTAAGCCCTGACAGCCCCAAAAAACATAGAAATTTTATAGAAAAAAAAGGTCTTAAAATTACACTTTTGAGTGATGAAGATAAAAAAGTGTTGCAGGAGTATGGAGTATGGCAGCTTAAAAAAATGTGTGGAAGAGAGTATATGGGTGTAGTTAGAACCACATATTTGATAGATCCTAAAGGAAAAGTTGCTTACAGATGGGACAAAGTAAAAGTAAAAGGGCATATCCAGGCTGTTAAAGAAAAACTAGAGGAGATGAGAAAAGGTTGAAGGTAGAAGGTTGAAGGCAGAAGAGGCATTTCGTTTTCTCTTTCCTTCATCCTTCATCCTTCATCCTTCATCCTTATCATGTTAGTTCATATTTGTTGCTCAGTTGATAGTCATTTTTTCTTGCAGAAATTACAAAAACTCTATCCCAATGAGGAGTTGATAGGATTTTTTTATGACCCCAATATTCATCCATACAGTGAATATTTTTTAAGACTTCTTGATGTAAAAAGAAGTTGTAAAATGCTTGGGGTTAAGCTTATAGAAGGGGAATATGATATAAAAGGGTGGCTTGAAGCTGTAAGAGGGTATGAAAAAGAACCCGAAAAGGGACAGAGGTGTACTCTCTGCTTTGACAACAGAGTTGAAGTCAGTATGAAAAAAGCCAAGGAGCTTGGTATCGGCAAAGTTACGACCACTCTTTTGACCAGTCCCAAAAAATCTATAGAACAATTAACAACTGTGGGTAAAAAACTTGGTTCAAAGTATGGGGTAGAATTTGTAAGTGTTGATTTTAGAAAAAATGGCGGTACAAATGAACAGTTTTTACTTGCAAAAGAGGATAAACTATATCATCAAGACTACTGCGGTTGTATTTATGCTCTCGGTAAACAAAGAGATACTCAGGGAAAAATTGCGGATGAGCTTTTTGTAAATATTGCAAATCAAATACAGCCCGAATCCATTGAGGAGAGGATAGAGCTATATCAAAAAAGAGTCAAACTTGAAGAGAAAAAGATTGAGTATGATATAGTTAAAGAGAGTTTTGTAAACTACAGACTTTTAAGAGCTTATTTATCAGTAAATAAAAAAATAGTTCCGTCATATCCGCTTTTTTACTCTTATATGAAACGAAAAAAAGTCAAACTCAGAGTTGAAAAAAGTATAAAAGATATACACTATGCCAACAGAGACAATATAAAATTTGTTGAAATTGACTATTTCAACAAAATGACAGGCTACTCATACAAAAACATAAAAGAGATTATTTTTCATTCGCCGTCAGTAAAAGATGAGATAAATTTTAGAAATCATATTGAAAAGAGCTTTTATTCTCTTTCTCCTATTATTGTGGTTGACAGGGTTGATTTTAAAACTTTTGAACTTTATCTCGATGCTAACTACTATAATGACATTAGGGAAAATTTAGTAATTTTTTGATAAAATATTTGAATTTTATGAAAAAGGCTAAATTTATGCTTGATGTAGTAGATATTCAAAAAATTCTTCCCCATAGATTTCCGTTTTTACTGGTTGATAGAATTACTCAGATAGAAAAAGAGAAATTTATAGAAGCTTACAAAAATGTTACCATAGGTGAACAAATATTTCAGGGGCATTTCCCGGGTCACCCTATATATCCCGGTGTTATGATCATAGAGGGTATGGCTCAAGCAGGGGGTATTTTGGCATTTGAGAGTATGAGCGAAGATGAGCAGAGTGATACTCAGGATAAAGTAGTCTACTTTATGAGCATCGACAAGGCAAAGTTCAGATCACCTGTAAAACCTGGAGACAAACTTGTTTACAAGTTGAGAGTCATAAAACACAAAGGTTCCATTTGGGTACTCGATGGGAAAGCTTATGTAGATGACAAATTGGCTTGTGAAGCCGAGCTTAAAGCTATGATAGTGGATAAATAATATGACAAATATAAGCAAATTAGCTGTTATTGAAGATGGTGCAATTATAGGGGAAAATGTAGAGGTTGGAGCATTTGCCGTTATAGGTAGTGAAGTAGAACTTCAAGACGGGGTGAAAGTTTATGAAGGTGCTCAAGTAAAAGGTAAAACCATAGTAGGTAAAAATACACAAATCCACTCCTATGCGGTAGTGGGCAATATACCTCAGGATGTATCTTACAAGGGAGAAACCGGAGAGCTTATAATAGGTGAAAACAATATCATCAGAGAGTTTGCCACTATAAATCTTCCTACACTCAAACAGGATAAAAAAACTGTCATAGGTGACGCTAACTATATCATGGCGTACTGTCATATAGCTCATGACTGCGTACTTGGTAACAATATCATTCTTGCTAACAATGCAACTCTTGCCGGTCATGTGGAGATAGGTGACTATACTGTTATAGGAGGCTTAACCCCTATCCATCAATTTGTAAAAATCGGTGAAAGTGTTATGATAGGAGGTGCGAGTGCAGTCAGTCAGGATATTCCTCCATACTGTTTGGCCGAGGGTAACAGGGCAAAGTTAAAAGGCTTGAATTTGGTAGGTCTTAGAAGAAGATTTGAAAGAAGTGATGTGGATGCTCTGCGTAAAGCTTACAGTAAAATATTTAGATCAGGCAAAGCCATAAAAGAGAGTGTCGAAGAGGTACTGAGCGATACAGAGAATGATAAAGTAAAAAATTTATGCAACTTTATAATCAATACAAAAAGAGGGATTCCGTTTGAGAGAAATAATTAACAATAAAAAGCAGGTAAAATATGAAACGATGTAGTTTTTGTAATTCAAAAGAGAGTAATGATAACAGACTTATAGAAGGTAACGGAGTTTGTATATGCGAACACTGTGTGGTTTCAGCTTACAAGATACTTTTTGGAGATGAAGACCTGCTTGAGGGTGGCAGTGATGATGAAAAAAGAATTTTTACCCCAAAAGAGCTTAAAAAAGTTTTGGATGATTATGTTGTAGGTCAGCACAATGCCAAAAAGATATTTGCTGTCGGAGTTTACAACCACTATAAGAGGATTTTTAAAAGTGCATCCTTTCAAGATGATGATACTGAAATACAAAAATCAAATATTTTATTTATCGGACCAACCGGTAGTGGAAAAACTTTGATGGCTCAAACTATGGCAAAATTTTTGGATGTTCCTATAGCTATAGCCGATGCTACAAGTCTTACAGAAGCCGGATATGTGGGAGAGGATGTAGAAAATATTTTAACAAAACTTTTACAGGAAGCTGACGGAGATATCAAAAAGGCCGAAAAAGGGATAGTTTTTGTTGATGAGATAGATAAAATTGCAAGAATGAGTGAAAACAGGTCTATCACCAGAGATGTTTCAGGTGAGGGAGTGCAGCAGGCACTTTTAAAAATTATAGAGGGAAGTTTGGTGAATATTCCCCCAAAAGGCGGAAGAAAACATCCAAATCAGGAGTTTACCCAGATAGATACTTCCAATATACTTTTTGTATGTGGCGGTGCATTTGACGGACTTAGTGATATCATAAAAAGAAGAATAGGCAATAATGTCTTGGGATTTAACCAAACAAAAAGAAAAAAGAGTGAAGATGACAATCTTATAGAGTTGGTTGAGCCTGATGATTTGGTTAATTACGGACTTATTCCTGAGCTTATAGGAAGACTTCACTCCATAGCCACATTAAACCAAATAACTGAAGAAGATATGGTGGAGATTTTAACCAAGCCAAAAAATGCAATTCTCAAACAGTATCAAAAACTTTTTGCCATTGACGGAGTAACTTTGACTTTTGAAGAGGAAGCTTTAAGAGAAGTTGCAAAAATGGCGATAAACAGAAAAACAGGTGCAAGAGGACTAAGATCCATCATGGAAGAGATAATGGTTGATATAATGTTTGAACTTCCTGAGCTTGAAGGTTATGAAGTACTCATTACAAAAGATGTGGTTGCAAACAAAGCCAAACCACTATATATAAAAAATTCTAAAAAAAGTGCATAAAGGTAAATAATGATATTAGACAAAATAATCGGACTCTTTTCAAATGATATGAGTATTGACTTGGGAACCGCCAATACTTTAATACTTTTAAGAGGAAAAGGCATCATCATAAACGAACCTTCCGTCGTAGCGATACAAAGGGATAAATATGGAAGAAATAATATCTTAGCAGTCGGAAATGAAGCGAAAGATATGATAGGAAAAACTCCAGGTAATATCCAGGCTATCAGACCTATGAAAGATGGAGTTATAGCTGATTTTGATATGACGGAAAAGATGATAAGATACTTTATAGAAAAAGCACATAAAAGAAAAAGTTTTATCAGACCCCGTATCGTTATATGTGTACCTTACGGACTTACTCAGGTTGAGAGAAAAGCCGTAAGAGAGTCGGCTATGAGTGCAGGTGCCAGAGAAGTATATCTTGTAGAGGAGCCTATGGCAGCTGCTATAGGAGCTGACCTTGATATCAAAAAACCTCACGGTCACCTAATAGTTGATATAGGAGGCGGAACAACTGAGATAGGGGTGATATCTCTTGGCGGATTGGTTATATGCAAATCCATCAGGGTAGCAGGAGATAAAATTGATCAGGCAATAGTTGATTTTGTCAAGAAGAAATACAATCTTTTGATAGGCGACAGAACGGGTGAAATGATAAAGATAGAGGTCGGAAGTGCTGTAAAGCTTGATGAAGAGCTTGAGATAAGTGTAAAAGGAAGAGACCAGATAAGCGGACTTTTAGTCGGCATCAACCTTAGCAGTGAAGATATAAGAGAGGCGATGAGGGAGCCTCTAAAAGAGATAAGCGATGCTTTAAAAGATATACTTGAAGCTACTCCTCCGGATTTGGCAGGAGATATCGTAGAAAACGGAATTGTTCTTACCGGAGGGGGAGCACTTATAAGAGGCATTGATAAATATCTGAGTGAAATTGTCAGACTTCCTGTTTATGTTGCCGAAGAGCCTCTTTTGGCTGTTGCAAAAGGTACGGGAAGGGTTTTGGAGGAGATTAATCTGCTCAAGCAAATCATAAATGATTAGAAACAGATATTTTTTTTTAATATTAATTGTTGTGCTTTTGGCAGTAAAGTACAATTATAACGAATTGATAAAAGAGCCGGTTTTAAATATAACCTATGAAATTAAAAATGAATATATAAGTTTTGTGCAAAACATAAGAGATTTTGTACAAAAGCATATAGATCAGAAGAAGAGTATCGAAAGGCTTAAAAAAGAGGTTGAAGAGTTAAAAAAATCAGCAGACTTATCCTCGGCATTTGCCGGAAAACTTAGAAGTCTTTTGCAGGATAAGAGTGCTTTATATACCCCAGAGCTAAACATAACAAGAGCTGTATCTTATGTCAACCTTGCAGACTATAACAGGGTTTGGCTGGATTTTAAAGCTTTGAAAAAAGATAAAATTTACGGTCTTTTGTATCAAGGATACAGTGCGGGAATTGTTATTGGCAAAGATGGCAAATCTTTGGGGCTTTTGCAGGGTGATGCAAAATGTATATTTTCAGTCTATATAGGGGATAAAAAAATTCCTGGAGTTATTTTCGGGGATAAAGATGATATGATAGTTAGATATATTCCCGCATGGATGAATGTAAAAATCGGTGATGAAGTATATACAAGCGGGCTTGATGATATATTTTTTGAAGGCGTAAAAGTAGGAAAAGTAACTGATATTATAAAAGAAGAGTCATATATAAGTGCAGTTATAAAACCTTATGCAAAGGTTTTGGTACCGGGCTATTTTCATATAGTAACCAAACCGTAAGAGCCTTTGGCTCAGGAGTAAAGAGGGATAAGGGATAAAGGTGGTAAGGTGATAAGATTTTAAACTAATCACGAATTACGAATCACGAATCACGAATCAAGGATAATATAAAATGCCAAAAAGAGAAGATATAAAAACCATACTTTTGATAGGCTCAGGTCCTATTGTCATAGGTCAGTCCTGTGAATTTGATTATAGCGGAACTCAGGCTACAAAAACTTTAAAGGAGCTAGGTTACAGAGTTGTACTTATCAATTCAAATCCGGCTACCATTATGACTGATCCTGAGTTTGCGGATAAAACTTATATAGAGCCTATAAATGAAAAAGTTATAGAAAATATCATAAAAATAGAAAATGTTGATGCTATACTTCCAACTATGGGAGGTCAAACTGCTCTAAATGTTGCAATGAGTATGCATGAAAAAGGTATGCTTGAAGGTATAGAGTTTCTTGGAGCAAACCCTGAAGCCATAAGAAAAGGCGAAGACAGACAAGCCTTCAAAGAGGCTATGCTGAAAATCGGTATGGATTTACCAAAAAGTAAATATGCCTACAATATGGATGAAGCATTAAAGGCAGCTGATGAGATAGGATTTCCCCTTATTATAAGAGCTTCATACACTCTTGCGGGTGGCGGCAGTGGAGTAGCATACAATATAGATGAGTTTAGAGCTTTGGCAAAAAACGGTCTTGAAGAGAGTCCGATAGGTGAAATTCTCATAGAAGAGTCACTTTTGGGATGGAAAGAGTATGAGATGGAGGTTATTAGAGACAGAAATGACAACTGTATTATAGTTTGCTCCATCGAAAATTTTGACCCTATGGGAGTACATACGGGTGACAGCGTCACTGTTGCACCGGCTTTGACTTTAACAGACAAAGAGTACCAAGTGATGAGAGATGCCTCTTTTGCAATTTTGCGAGAGATAGGAGTTGATACCGGCGGAAGCAATGTGCAGTTTGCCATCAATCCAAAAAACGGCAGGATGACTGTCATAGAGATGAACCCAAGGGTCAGTAGAAGTTCAGCACTTGCCAGTAAAGCCACAGGCTATCCTATAGCAAAAGTGGCAACTTATCTGGCTGTGGGTTATACACTGGATGAGATAAAAAATGATATCATAGGAACAACTGCCAGTTTTGAGCCGGCTATTGACTACATAGTAACTAAAATGCCAAGATTTACCTTTGAAAAATTTCCTTTGGCAGACTCAACTCTAGGAACTTCTATGAAGAGTGTGGGTGAAGCTATGGCTATAGGGGTTACTTTTAAAGAATCCATTCAAAAAGCACTTTGTAGTCTTGAAACCGGACTTGACGGATTTGAAGAAATTGCATGTGGTGATAAAGAGAAGATTACAAAAGAGTTAAGAAGAGCAAATGAAGATAGAATTCTTTACATCGCCCAAGCTTTTAGAGAAGGTATGAGTATAGATGAGGTTTACAATCTTACAAAGATAGACAGATGGTTTTTATATCAAATAGAAGAGATAGTCCAACTTGAAAAAAAGATAGATATAGATATTTTACACAATGAAACACTTTTAAGAAGAGTCAAGTGTGACGGTTTTAGCGATACTATGATAGCAAAACTTATTAATCAAAAAGACAGTATGGGTATCACGGAAAATGATGTAAGAAATGCCAGAATGAAACAGAATATCAAACTTACCTACAATGAAGTAGATACCTGTGCGGCAGAATTTAAAGCTTTAACCCCATACCTTTACTCAACAACCCCAATCTCTTCATCTCCTCAACCTTCAACCTTCAACCTTCAACCTTCAAAAAAGAAGGTTTTAATTCTTGGCGGAGGACCGAACAGAATAGGTCAGGGAATCGAGTTTGACTATTGTTGTGTACATGCGGCATTTGCCCTGAAAGATATGGATGTTACTACCATTATGTACAATTGTAACCCCGAAACAGTTTCAACCGATTATGATACGAGCGATATACTTTATTTTGAGCCTATCGATTTTGAAAGAGTAAGAGCGGTTATAGAGGAAGAAAATCCTGATGGCATTATAGTACATTTTGGAGGACAGACTCCCTTAAAACTTGCAAAAAAATTAACAGCTATCGGAGCAAACATCATAGGCACCAGTGCTAAAGTTATAGATATGGCTGAAGACAGGGAAAAATTTTCAAAATTTGCCAGAGAGTATAACTTAAAACAACCAAAAAATGATACTGCGACTACCAAAGAAGAGGCACTGAACAAAGCAAAAGAGATAGGCTATCCTGTACTTGTCAGACCAAGTTATGTTCTTGGCGGAAGAGCCATGAGGATAGTTTACTCCGAAGAGGAGCTAAAAACATATATGAATGAAGCAGTTAGTGTGAGTAATGATTCGCCGGTACTTCTTGATAAATTTTTGGATCGTGCCGTTGAGATAGATGTGGATGCCATAAGTGACGGAAAAGATGTGTATATAGGTGCTATTATGCAACATATCGAAGAAGCGGGAGTCCACAGTGGTGACAGTTCATGCTCTTTGCCGGCTGTCAGCTTAAGCCAGGAGATACTTCTTGAGGTTGAAAAGCAGACAAAAGATATAGCTTTGGGGTTGGGTGTTATAGGACTTTTAAATATCCAGTTTGCCGTACATAAAAATGAAGTATATATCATAGAGGTAAACCCAAGAGCGAGCAGGACTGTTCCTTTTGTGAGCAAAGCAACAGGCATACCTTTGGCAAAAGTTGCCACAAAGGTTATGTTTGAAGGCGATTTGATAAGTGCTTTAAAATTTTACGACAAGGGCGGGATTGTTTATAAAGAGCACGGTATTTATAAACCTCGCATAAAAGACCATATCAGTGTAAAAGAGGCAGTTTTTCCTTTCAATAAACTAACCGGAGCCGACTTGATACTTGGACCTGAAATGAAATCAACAGGTGAAGTTATGGGAATCAGTGAAAATTTTGCAAAATCATTTGCCAAAGGACAATTCAGCAGTGGAAATATTCTGCCGACAAAAGGTATTGTTTTTATTTCATTAAGTGACATAGACAAAGAGTTTGCACCAGAACTAGGAAGAGGATTTAAAGCTCTTGGATTTGAGATTATTGCTACAGGCGGAACGCATAAAGTTTTACAAAATGCAGGAGTTGAAACCGAATTTGTTTACAAGATAAGCGAAGGCAGACCCAACATTCAAGATAAGATGAAAAACGGTGAAATAGCTCTTATGGTAAACACAAGTGACAACAAATCAAGTAAAAGTGATGCAAAAGATATAAGAAGAGAAGTTATAAAATTAAATATCCCGTATTTTACTACCATAGCAGCAGCCAATGTGGCCATAGGAGCTATAAAAGAGTTGCAAGAGAGTGATATATTTTATCCTAAAGCTTTGCAAGAGTATTTGGGATAGTGCGTAGTAAGTAGTGCGTAGTGTGTAGTGTGAAGGATACCAAAAAAAATATCAACGACCAAAAACTACCCGCTACCCGCTACCCGCTACCCGCTAATAACCCAGTTTTTCTCGTTCAAACCGATACTACCGCCGGACTTCTTTCAAAAAGTAAAAAACGATTGGCTTTTATCAAGCAAAGAGATATAAAACAGCCTTTTTTAAAGAGTATGGCTACCTTTTGTGAGTTAAAAAAAGAGACAAGAATTCCCAAGAGATTTAAAAAGTTTGTAAGAAGAAAAAAAAGAACAACTTTTATATATCCGAACTCTAAAGCCATTAGAGTAGTTCAAGATGCCCGCCATAAAAGATTTTTAAAACGATTTGGTTGGATGTATTCAACTTCAGCCAACAAAACCGGTTGTAAATTTGATTTTAGTTACATTAAAGATAGAGTTGATATAATAGTTTTTGAAGCTAATGAATTTAAACAAAATAATGCTTCTTTGCTTATAAAGGTAGGCAAGAAAAAGATAAGGAGGCTAAGATGATATCAAAAGTCATAAGCTCCTTTTTATTGGGATTTATTTTTGTATTGTTGTTGGATTTTCTATTTTTTATCGGTATTAAGATAAATTATATAGATATTTATAATATAAAAGTATATTACAACCCACTATTTGCAGATAATCAACCCTATATTTTACTTTTCATTCTCTCTGCACTTTTCGGATATTTAATTTCAAACAAAAGAAGCTTAAAGTTATTTGCATATATTTATATATTGCTTATTTTTATATCTTTATTTACATTTTATAAGCCTATTGGTAAAAGCTTGGGAGAGATACTTTTTAAAAAAGATAATTTATCATTTAAAGTCGGAAAAATATCTTTTAAAGGAGATTTGCTCTACAGAGGTAGAAAATACACCTACATATACAGAAAAGATATCAACAAGGTTATAAAATTATCCAACAGTGAGCTTTTGCAAAGCAAGTGAGGCCAAAGTCAGCCCCATCGAGCCTGTTACTCCTACAAAACTTCCCAAACCTTCACATTTTATAGGCAACTCTTTTGAATAGACTGCTTTAAAATCTTTATTGAAACCTGATTTTTTAAGCTCGTATCTGAATTTTTTAGCAAAAGGATCATTTGTTGTTTTCCAAATGGAGCTTATCTCTATCTTTGTTGGGTCCACTCTTTTTGCTCCGCCACATGATGATATATATTTTTTATAGTTTTTGTTTGCAAGTGCAACTTTTGCAGGAATATCATCTATGGCATCTATTACAAGGTCAAAATCTTCAAAATCAAAATCTTCAACCCACTCTTTTGTAATTTTTTGTTTTATAGAAGTGATACCCGGATATAGAGTCTCAAGCACTTCGGTTTTGACTTTATTTAAATTTTCTGAGCCTATTTGTCTGTTTTGGTTGCTTATGTCATATTTGTCAAAATCAACTATGGTTATATTTTTTATACCTGTGCGATACAAAGCATCTAAGCAATGACCACCTATTCCACCGACCCCAAAAAGTATTATTTTTACCTTTTTAAATTTTTCAAAATTTTCTCCAAATAGCTGTCTGCATCTAATATATCTCATTTTTCAAGTCTTTTTAAGCTTGCAATATCATCATAAGATGTTAAATTAAGCTGAATTGGAGTTATAGATACATAGCCATCTTCAATAGCATCAAGATCACACATTATATCGGAACTTCTGCTCTCCCATTGCAAAGGGTGAATACCTATCCAATAGTACTCTTCACCTCTTGGATTTCTATGCAAATGTGCATCATTACCATACAGCCTATATCCGGCTTCTGTAATTTTATATCCTTTTAAGTTTTCTTTTTTAACGGGAGGAATATTGATATTTAAAAATCTTCTTTTTGGCAAAATAATTTCACCGTTTAAAATTTTAGAGGCTATATCACAAGCAACATCACAGGCTAGCTCATATCCGTGTATCTGTAAACTTTTATAATGGTCTTTGCAAACCTGAGAGACGGCAAAAGAGGGAATATCTTGTAAGACTCCTTCCATTGCGGCACTTGCCGTACCGCTATATGTTATATCTTCTCCCATATTTGAGCCTCTGTTTATTCCGCTTATAACAAGGTCCGGTTTTTTTTCATATAGTGCATGCACGGCAAGATAAACACAATCACTGGGTGTTCCATCATCAAGCTTAAAAAAATTATCATCTATCTCAACAAACCTCAAAGGTCTAGTTAATGTTAAAGAGTGTCCACAGGCTGATTTTTCAGTAGTAGGGGCTACTACCGTTACATTGACATTTTCTAAAGTTTTAATGGCTTGAACTAACTTAATAAGTCCTTCGCTTTCAAATCCGTCATCATTTGTGATAAGTATCTCTTTTTTCACTATAAGTACCTTTTTTTATCGAAATTATAGCAAAATATCGGTAATATAGTTAAAAATTGTGAGTTATGAGTTATTAGTTGTGAGGTTGGAGGAAGTATATGAAAAAGTTATTGGTTTCTTCATTGGAGCCTTCGGCTAATTTACATTTAGAGCCGATTTTACAAGAGTTAGGTAGTCATAAACTTAGTGGGATTTTTGATCCGAAATTCGGTAAACCTTTATATCCCTCTTCGGATTTTTCCATCATGGG
>JALVWW010000314.1 GCA_027023175.1 Campylobacterales bacterium | reverse complement strand
TTGGGAGCAAGCAAAAAAGAGATAAAAGATACATTTTTTTATCTCGGACTTGTTATAGGAGGCGGCGGTATAGTTTTGGGTACAGCTTTGGGATTTGTCGGGATTTATATCTTAGGCTCATTTGATATCATAAATTTACCGGCTGATGTTTACGGTATGAGCAGACTTCCACTTGATCTCTCTTTAAAAGATTTCATATATATTATCATGGGTGCTATTGCCATAGTAGCTTTTTCATCATATTATCCCTCAAGGCAGATAAGCAAGATAAATGTTTTGGCTACCTTGAGGGATTAAGGAAGAGGGGATTTTAGGATTTAGGTTAAGGGTTTTTAAATTAAAGACACAATTTAGCTCTAAGTTCCTCTAATATATTTTTATTATTTTTCCTTGGGCAGCAAGAGCTTAAAAGGCAGTTTTATGGCTCTAAATATGATATTTAGCGGTGATTTTATGACATCTTTTGAAAAGTCTGTTTGTATCTGAGGGTTATCAAAACTCCCATTTATCGTTACTTTTGAGCTGAATTTTCCATCTTTTCCTAAGAGTATATAGCCTATGAGAGGTATTGCTTTTATGGTTTTTCCCAAATCCTTTAATATATCCACTTTAAAACTCAAGTGAAGATTTTTATTTTTCAAGTCAATATATCCGTTTCCTCTAAGAGTGGAAAACTTATTTTTAAGCACTACATCTTTTAAAGTAAGCATTTTATCTTTTAAATAAAATTTAAATTCACCTGTATCTATCTTAAAGTCACTTCCACCTTTTTTCGGACTTTTTATTTCAGAGTTTATTATTTGACAATTTCCCTTAAAAAGATCATTTGACTCTTTTATAAAAAGTTGAAATTCTCCATTTCTAAATAGTTTGTGATGTATGATGCTGTTTATATAATCTGCAGTTAAAAAATTTGTGTGAATGTCTACTATTTTAGAATCTTTTGAATAAAATATGTGATTTTTGCCGTAAACGCTTGAAAATATCTTTTTGTCTTTATTTATAAAAAGTGTAAATGTACTTGTAGGAATTGTTAAATCCTTACTTAGATATATCATTGCATCTACCGCATTTAGGGCAATGGGTTTTTTAAAATATCTTTTTTTTACTTCTTTGCTATCGAGTATATTTCTAAGGTCATATGAGATATTGTTTGTATTTATCTCTATCTTGTCTGAAATATTTGCAGTGATGATACCGCTGTTTACGTTTAATTTTATATTATTTGAGTCAAGAGTACCATTTATATCAAATATTTTTAAAGGTTTGTCGCTATATAAAAGGATTTCATTGTTATATAAAATTTTTGCATTTAAATAGAAAGTATTAAAATCATATGTTGATAATATAGCTTTTGTATCTGTTATTTGATATTTTTTCAAAAGTGGTGAAATATTGTATATTTTTTTAATCGAATCAAATATAAACCTGTTTTTTTTACCAAAAATAAGTGTGGTATTTAAATCATTCAAGTCGATTTTGCTTTTTGAAAAATCAATAGCAACTGAGCTTTTTGTATTGTTTGTATCAAGAATTATTTCATTTTTATATTTTAAATAGAGTCTGTTTATATCCAAATTGCCTTGATATTTATTTTTATATGTATTGAAAACCCCAGAAGTATTGATATCAAAAAGTTTTTTGTATGAAATATCTGTATTGTCAAGCTTTACAATATTATCATCAAGGAATATCTCAGCTTTTTTTGTATGAAATTTTATCTTTTTAAAATATATATCAGAATTTGTTGTATAAAAATACCCTTTAATATGAAAACTGTAAGGTACAAAAGGTATATAAAGTCGTATCAGACTGACTGTTGTAGAGCTTTTTTGGTAAAGTGGGATATCAACCTTGTAAGCTCTTAGGATATCTTTTACTTTTTTATCCAGTGGGTGTGTGGCTTTGAGAATGACCTCTATGGCTGCACCTTTGCTAAGAAGGTTTGTTATGGTTACCTTTGAGCCGTTTAGATCGATACCTTCGTAGGTCGGTTTGAAAAGTTTAAAAAAGAGAGTATCATTTTTTAGAGCAATGTCAATCTTTTTAGCAAAAGCACTTTTTAATTTTTTGTGAAACTTGATATTTACATCATTTGCGGTGGCTTCAGCCCTTATAAGCTTTGGATAAAACTCTTTTGTTTGTATGTTTATCTTGCCGTATATATAGTGAAGTTTATATTTTTTTGCTACAATGTACTTGTATATCCAGTTTGAAATCTCTTTGTTTATTTTTATTTTTGAGTTTAAATAATCCATAAAAGGCGCTATGCTTTTTGCAGATGTATCATATATATAATAATTTAGCATATCATTATCAAGTGTCAGTTTTGCAAATCCTTTTAAGCCATGAGTTTTAAACGACCCGTCAAAATCGATAATATTTTGAGTTAAATTTATATTTAATTTGCCTTGAAAATAGGTATGAAATCTTTTTAGATAGAGATTTTTTATATCTGCTTCTATATCTGATTTGTTAGACATGGAGATAGATGCCAAAAAATAAAGCTCATCGGTATCGAGAAAAAATCTTTTGTATATATATTTAAGTCTTATGGTTTGGTTTTGATACTCGAGTTTTTTTATATCCAGTTCTTTGAAAAATTGATGAAAATATTTAAGATAATTTTTTATAGAAAGTAGTTGGCTTTTTGTATCACTTTTTTTGTAACTTTTTTTTATTTTTAAGTAGTCTGCTTTTACAATAAGTTTTTTATCTAATTTAATGTATAATTTTTTTATATTGGCATATGGCAGAATGAGACTCTCTATCTTTATGCCGTATAAAAGTAAAAAATAGACTATAAGAACAAGAGATATAATGAAAATAACCAAGTATGATATTTTAGCTATAGTGTTAGACATAATTCTTATCATCATTGTATCCCTGTTTTTCTACCTTGCCAAAGAGATTAATTCATCGAAAGTTGTCTATATCCCCTCGGGTTCAATCAATCGAATTATATCATATCTTGAAAGTAGAAACTTTGAAGTTTCAAAAATTGATGCATTTTTGCTAAGGTTTTTCGGTCAACCACAGTCCGGTTGGATAAATATCGGTAAAAACAGACTCAGCAAGGGTGATTTTTTATATAAATTGACCCATTCAAAAGCTGCACTTATAAAGATTACGCTTATTCCGGGAGAAACAAAAGAGATATTTTTTGAAAATGTTGCCAAAAATATGCACTTGAATTATCAAAAACTTATAAATGAATACAATAAACTTACAAATATAAAAGACGGTGTTATTTTGGCTGATACATATATTGTTCCTATGGGAATGAGTGAGAGACATTTAGTGTCTTATCTGGTGTCAAACTCTTTTTACAAGCACAGAAAATTGTCACAAAAGATTTTTGGAGTTTATGATAAAAAAAAGTGGTTTTGGTATGTAAGTATAGCATCCATCATCCAAAAAGAGGCAGCTAACAAAAAAGAGATGCCTCTTGTTTCAGCAGTTATCCACAATCGCATCAAAAAAAATATGAGACTCCAAATGGATGGAAGTTTAAAGTACGGTTTGTATTCTCATAAAAAAATTACTGCTTCAAGGATAAGAAATGACAACACTCCTTACAATACATATAAGATAAAAGGAGTTCCGCCAAATCCGGTTTGTTCCATCAGTCTTGATGCTCTAAAAGCTGCCATATTTCCTGCTAATAGAAATTATCTATATTTTGTAAAGTCAAAAGGCAAGACACATCTTTTTAGTAACACTTATAAAAAACATCTTCAAAACATAAGACATCCATAGTAAATTATTTGTAACTATATGTAACATATTATTTATTATGTTTATTTAGTTGTGTAGTTTAGTAACGAAATTTTATTTTTTCTCCAAAGAAATATAATATTAAAATTATTTTATGTTTACTATTATATACTTATATAATAAATTTTTAACTACAAAGGATGCATATGGAAAAAAATATAGTATATACAAAAATAGATGAAGCCCCGGCACTTGCAACTTATTCACTCTTTCCGATTTTGGAGAAAATACTTCCCAAAGCAGGAGTGGGTATTGAAGAGAGAGATATATCTCTCGCAGGTAGAGTGATAGCTACTTTTAGTGATATATTGCCTGAAAACCAAAGGCAAAGTGATGAGTTGGCTTACCTTGGTGAATTGGTAAACAAACCTGAAGCAAATATCATAAAACTGCCAAATATCTCAGCATCAATCCCTCAGCTAAAGGCTTGTATAGCCGAACTTCAAGAGCAGGGGTATGATTTGCCTGATTTTCCTGAAAATCCGGAGACTGATGAAGAAAAAGCTATCAGAGCAAAGTATGCCACATGTCTAGGAAGTGCGGTAAATCCAGTCCTAAGACAAGGAAATAGCGATAGAAGAGCTGCACCCGCGGTAAAAAGATATGCACAAAAACATCCTCATAGACTTAAGCCTTATTCAAAAGATTGCAAAGCTTATGTAGCACATATGGAGGAGGGTGATTTTTATGCCAATGAGCAATCTGTAATTACTGATAAGGCAACAACACTTTCAATAGAGTTAAACGGAAAAACTTTAACTACTTTGGATGTAGATGCAAAAGAGGTTGTATCTTCTAGTTTTATGTCAGCACAAAAACTTAGAGCTTTTTTAGCAGGGACTATAAAAGATGCAGATGAAAAAGGACTTCTTTGGTCAATTCATCTAAAAGCTACCATGATGAAAGTAAGTGATCCTGTTATTTTCGGTCATGCTGTTAGCGTATTTTTTAAAGATTTGTTTGATAAGTATCAAGAAGAGTTTGATAAACTTGGAATCAACCCAGACCTTGGTATAGGTGATCTTCTTAAAAAGATAGAAAAGAGTGATAAAAAAGAGGCTATCGAAGCTGATATAAAAGCTATCATCCTTGAAGGCAAGCCAAATATAGCTATGGTTGATAGCGATAATCTTATCACAAATCTACATGCTTCAAATGATATCATCATAGATGCATCTATGCCTCCTGTTATCAGAGAAGGTGGTAAAATGTGGAATAAAGAGGGTGAACTTCAAGAGTGTGTAGCTGTTATTCCTGATAGAAGTTATGCTACTACCTATAGTACTATTATAGAGGATTGCAGACTTAACGGTCAATTTGATGTAACAACTATGGGGCATGTCAGCAATGTGGGACTAATGGCTATGAAAGCCGAAGAGTACGGCTCACATCCATATACTTTTACATGTAGTGAAGATGGAGTTATGGAAGTAAAAGATAGTGACGGTAATGTTTTGATGAGTCATAATGTCCAAAAAGGTGATATTTGGAGACTATACAAAGCTAAAGATATTGCTATAAAAGATTGGATAAGACTTGCTCATGAAAGAGGAAGCTTGACAAATACTCCTATAGTATTTTGGCTTGATAGCAATAGAGCTCACGATAGCAATATAATTAAAAAAGTTGTAGAGTATTTGCCTGAATATTTGGCACAAAAAGAGATAGAATATTACATAATGGCTCCATCTTTGGCTATGAAATATACTCTAAAAAGAACAAGAGCAGGACTTGATACCATTTCAGTTACAGGAAATATCCTAAGAGATTATTTGACTGATTTGTTTCCTATACTTGAACTAGGGACTAGTGCTAAAATGATGAGTATAGTTCCTTTGCTCGCAGGTGGTGGACTTTTTGAAACAGGTGCAGGAGGAAGTGCTCCCAAGCATGTTGAACAGTTTTTAAAAGAGGGTCATCTAAGATGGGACAGTCTTGGAGAATTTTTAGCTTTGGGAGAATCTCTTAGAATGATAGCTCAAAAAACAGGTGATAAAAAAGTTGAAGTTATGGTAAAAGCATTTGACAGTGCAAACGAAGCGTATCTTGAAAATGACAAATCACCAGGAAGAAAAGTAGGTCAGCCTGACAATAAAGCAAGTCACTACTACTTTGCTTTATATTTAACCAAGGCTTTGGCTAACCAAAATGAAGATGAAGAGTTGAGCAAGACTTTTGCGCCTATTGCAAAAGCTTTGAAAGAGAGTGAAGAGAAAATCATGAATGAATTATTGGGTGCAGAGGGTAAACCTCAAGATATAGGAGGTTACTATCATCCTGATGACAATAAGGCTCAAAGCTCTATGAGACCGAGCAAAACACTTAATGAAATTATAAATTCAGTAAAATAATTTGCATTATATGAGATTTGTGGTACAATTCCGCAAATCTCTATTTGGCCAGACAAATTAAGATAAAGGAAGATAGTGGAGAGACAAAGCAAAGTAACTATAATAGGTGCAGGAAATGTGGGTGCAACAGTAGGTTACTCTTTGGCGATGCACGGAACTTGTCATAGACTTGTTCTTGTAGATAGAGATGAAGACAGGGCTAAAGGCAAGGCTCTTGATATGAGTCAGGCTGCAGCTGCGGCAAGAAGTCATACTATCGTTAAAGCTGCTGAGAGCTATAAAGATATCCAAAATAGTGAGATAGTTGTTATAACCGCAGGCAGTCCAAGGCTTCCGGGAATGACAAGGGATGACCTTTTGATGATAAATGCCGAGATAACAAAAGAAGTTATACTTAAAGTTAAAGAGTATGCTCCAAATGCTATCATCATAATGGTCTCAAATCCGCTTGATACTATGACATATGTTGCGCTGAAAGTTGGAAATTATCCAAGAAATCAAGTCATAGGAATGGCAGGAATACTTGATAGTGCCAGGATGGCACACTTTATATATGAAAAACTTGGATTTGGTGCAGGTCAGATAAGGGCTACTACCATGGGCGGAC
>JALVWW010000313.1 GCA_027023175.1 Campylobacterales bacterium | reverse complement strand
CTTAGAATCTTTTCTTCTTCTTTTTTTGAAGATAACGACTTTTTTCGCTTTTGCGTTTGTTACAACTTCGAGTGTTACTTTAGCTCCATCAACATATGGAGTACCCACCTTAAATTCATCACCACCGACGGCTAGAACTTCTTCTACCTCTATAGTATCTTTTGGCTGAGCGTCAAGCTTGTCGAGATTTAAAAAATCTCCCTCTTGAACTTTGTATTGCTTCCCACCATTTCTTATGATAGCATACATTAGCTATTCCTTCGTTCATTTATTTAGTCCGTAATGGTATAATCCCATAAGACTATGAACGCGAATTTTACTCTAATTTTATTTAAATATTGATTAAATAACATATTACTTCCAAATATAGTGGTCAGACGATAGTGATAGTATTTTTTAATTATTTATAAATCTTAATATAACTTTATCAGGCTTATCGGAAAAAAGTGCTGTCTCTTGTTTATCTATAAGTTTCAATGGTGTCATATCCACAACATCACTACTCTCATGAAAGTATTGCAATATTGCTCCATTATATTTTTTGTACAAATCCCCCTCTTTTTCAAAAAAAGTTATATTTGTATCAAGTATTTCTCCATCAAAAACTGCATCTATCGCCAAAAATATTTCATTATCCTCTTTTACCATGGTTCCATCTGCCACATCACAAAAACCATGAAGAGTATTTATATCACAAATAAAAACACCTCCTTCTTTCAAAGCATTTTTTATATAACTCAAAAATCTTTTAAGTGATGGCTTGTCCATGTAGTTTAAAACATCAGCTACAGAAATGATGGCATCATATTTCTTGGTTACTTCTGATATATTTTTATGCTCTGCATCCACTCCTCTTTTTTTAGATATTTCTATCATCTTGGCACTTAAGTCTATACCTTTGGCACTATATCCTGACTTACTTAAAAGCTCTAACATTCTACCATTTCCACATCCCACATCAAGTATATCTTTAACCTCAAAATCTTTAAGATATTTTAAATAATAGCCATAAAGCCTTTCATAATTATCATAAAATCCAATATAAGGCTCTATCTTTGCATACAAATCCAAACTCAAATATGACTCCTTAAAAATCCTTTGACAGCTTGCCAGTATCCTTTTGAATCAGGATATTTGCTCCATAAAGAGCGAGAGCCGTGATGACCTTTTGTAAGAGGCAGATAAAACTCTTTTTCATAAGGTACGGCATCATATATGGGTTTCCAGTAAGACTCCTCTTTTTTTGCACTGGTTATAAATATAGGAACTCTTAACTTTTTTGCCGACTCTTTTATCCAATCAGGAGCCTTGCCAAGCTTTGTAAAATACTCTCCCGGGGAAAACGAGATAACTTCATCAGCCAAGCTTTTATCATCCCCTACTATTTTTATGACAAGTGCCGCCGAATAAGAGCTTCCCCAAGCTATGAGCTTACCTTTTGCAAAATGCTTTCTGGCATATATGAGTGCAGCTTTTATATCTTGTATAGCATCCAAATAGGTAGTCGATTTACCTTTTTTCTTAGCGTCTTTTAAAGTTAGATTAACAACCCCATTTACACTTCCGCCACTTCTTAAGTCAACTGCCATACAATTAAAACCAAGGTCGTTAAGCTTTAGAGCTATCTCATCATACTCTCCCCTGCTCCAGCCGGCTCTATGAAATAGCACTATAAAAGGAGTTTTTTTATTAGGATTTTGTATATATAAGTCTGCTGTAATATTTACTCCGTCAAGAGAAGGAAAGACTATACTCTTTTTTACTCCTGCTTGTAAAAATAGGGTAAAAAAGAGTAAAAAAAGAGTTACCTTTTTCATGTAAGAGCAACCGCCTCTATCTCTATGAGTGCTTTTTTAGGAAGAGTTTTAACTGCCACCGTGCTTCTAGCAGGCTTATGATCGCCAAAAGCTTCGGCATATATCTCATTGATAACGGCAAAGTCATCCATATCTGCTAAAAATATAGTAGTTTTTATCACTTTATCCATAGAGCTTCCAGCCTCTTTTAAAACTTCACTTAGATTTTTCAAAACCTGTCTGGCTTGAGCTTCAACACCACCCTCTAAAAATTCTCCGTTTGGAGTTAAAGCAATTTGACCTGAAGTAAACACCATATCACCTACTTTTATAGCTTGTGAGTATGGACCTATCGCCGCCGGGGCATTGTCTGTGTGAATGTATTGCATTTTATATCTCCTTGATTAGATTTTTAAAAACTCTGTATAAACTCTCAACTTCACTTAAAGTTGTTCTCTCATTTACAGAGTGTATTGTATCATTTTTTACACCAAATTCAACCGTGTCCACACCAAACTCACCAAAAAATCTGGCATCACTTGTGCCACCGCCTGTACTTAGTGTCGGCGTAATACCTATAATATTTTGTATAGATTTTGACATTGTTTTTACAATTTTGGAGTTTCTATCGGTGATAAACGGTTTTGAGCTTTGTTCAATATCAAGCTTAAAAGGCAAACCTTTAAACTTCTCTTTTACAAAATGTTCAACCAAAGATGGTGATGTAAGAGTAGAATTTCTTACATTAAACATCATTTTAAGATCATTTGGAGTTACATTTGTTACTTCCATACCTGCTCTTATATCAGTGATGACAAATTGGCTCGGCTCAAAATTTTCATCACCCTCATCTAGGTTTACTCCCGCAATTTTAGGAAGTATGGGGGCTATGAGATTGATAGGGTTGGTAGCTTTTTTTGGGTATGCTGCATGTCCTTGCTTACCGTAAAGCTCCAACTTGCCATTTATCGATCCTCTTCTTCCTATCTTTATGGTATCTCCAAAAACTCTCTCACTTGTAGGCTCGGCAACCACGGCAAAATCAGGCAAAAACTCTTTCTCTTTAAGATACTTTAAAACTTCTATAGTGCCATACTTTGCGTCACCCTCTTCATCGCTTGTTAAAAGTATAGATAAAGTTCCTTTTAAATTCTCCACCTCTTTGCAAGCCTTTAAAAAAGCACAAACTCCGCTCTTCATATCTTGAGTGCCTCTAGCATAAATATATCCATTTTTTTCAGTAGGCACAAACGGATCGCTATCCCATCCTTCACCCGGAGGAACTACATCCAAATGTCCCGCAAAGCAAAGATGCTCACCATCTGCGAATTTTTTATACAAAAAAAGATTTTTAACTCCGTTTTTATCAACTCTAACAGCTTCAAAATCATCCATATAATCCTCTACAAAATCTATCGCCCCTTCATCATCAGGAGTGATAGACTTAAAACTTAACAGCTTGAAAAACAGCTCTTTTATATCCAATTTTTATCCTTTGTATTTACTATACTTTATCAAAATTGTTTTTGTCAAAAATGGACCTATCAGTTCATGTATCAAAGTGGTCGCTATAATAACATTAAGGATAATAGGTGCAACAGTTTCAAAGTCAGTAAGCTCCTGAAGAGATAGTGCCAATCCTATGGCGATACCGGCTTGAGGAAAAAGTGCAATACCAAGGTATTTTCCTATCTCATCTCCCGCATTTGAAAGTTTAGAGCCGACTCGAACTCCGATAATTTTTCCTATAATCCTAAATAAAACATACACAATAATAGCTAAAGGCATTTGAGTAACAAATGAAAAATTTAAGTGCATTGCCGAGATGGTAAAAAATAGTAAAAATATAATATCTTTTAAATGGTGGTCAAACTCTTTTTTAACAAGAAAAAAGTTTTTTGATAGATTTGCTGCCACGATGCCCATGACAAGCGATGCCATCAAAGGCTCTAAAGAAAAATATTGTGCGATACTGTAAACGATAAATATCATTCCCAAAGTTGAAGTCGTTTTTACACCTTTGCTTTTTTTAAAAACTCTATCAATCACTTCAGATATAAAAGCTCCAACCGTACCCAATAAAATAGAAAAAAATATATTTTTTACAATGTTGACAAATAGTGCGACATCTACAGAGCTTGAGTCTATAAAAGTTTTTGAAATAATAACGATAAAACTAAAAAATATAAGAGCAAAAGCATTATCCATCGCTACGATACCAAGTAAAAATGAGTTAAATTTACCTTTTGCTTTTATCTCATGACTAACCGCTAGTATCGTTGCCGGTGCGGTAGCGGTAGCGAGTCCACCAAAAAGTATGGATGCTATGATGCGATATTGATTGCTAAAATTAAAATTTAAAAGATCAAAGAGTATATAAAAGGAGGTACTTATAAATAAAAAAGTAAAAATAGCTTCAAAAAAAGAGATCGTCACAATCTGCTTTAACATATCTTTTAAAATGTCATATTTTAAATTTGCCCCGACTAAAACAGAGATCAAAGATAAAGACATATCAATGATAAAGTTACTTCCGTGAATAAACTCTTTAGGAACAAGATCAAAACCGTTTGGACCTATAATGATACCGAGTATTAGATAGCCGACAACATTTAAAATACCCAAATTTTGTACAAAAACTCTCATAAAAGAGCCAAGCACAAATATAAAACCGACTATAAGTAAAACATACATCCTAAACCTTCAACCCAACCTTGATATATCAAATACTATCATTGATTTGCTTTGAAAAGGATAAATGATTTTAGGATTTAGGGCTGAGGGCTTAGAGCTTAGAGCAGGTTTGTTTCATCTCCTGTTTTCAACATTGCAGTCGGATCATTCATTGTTAATTTTTCATTTTTCATTATCTCAGAGGTTTCAATCCCCTTGAAATCGGGCGAACGAAGACAATGCAAAGCATTAAAAGTTAAACTGCTTTAACTCTGTGTCTGAGTGAGGATGTTTGATATATGCAAATCCTAAATTGCTTGTAATTTAGTGATGAGCATATCAAATATCTGAGTACCTTAGAGCAAATGAAGTTGAGTAAAACGAAGCAAATTTGCGGTTATAAACTTGTCTCAACTTGCCTTCACCGGTGCAAGTATGCACATCGGTTCGGTTCCGAGCTAAAAACAACAAGCAGTTGTTGTTTTCTTAACGCTCTCACCCCTTGAAATCGGATCTGATTGTAATTTGATATTAATGAAAATAATTTAAAGAAGTTAGAATCTAAGCAGTTATTTCAACTTGAGAAATACTGCTTAGACTGTAATGATTGTACTATTTTATAATTCTTTTTATTCCAGTAAAATAAACTGTTTGTGTTGGTATTTTTATATCTTTTAATCTTATGTCAAAATAATCAATATGTTTTTTTCAATAATATCAAATTTTTTATTTACTCTATATTCTTCTATATTAGGTCTATAAATTCCGTATTTAAAATATATTTTATTGAAATTATTTTTTATGAATGAGCCATTATATTTTTGTTTTAATTTATCATCTACATATATTTTTATGTATCCTTTTTTTGAAAAATAAACATTAATTGTTATTTTATACCATTTGTTTTTTAAATTATCTTTATCTATTAAATATATTAGCTTATTATTAATTTTATCATCAATAATAAGTCCATTTTTTTCTTCTAACCATATTAAAGGTGTAGTAGATTCTTGAAAAATTTGAGCTACTACTGTAGGCATAGGAAACATTGTTTTATAATTTTTAGGAAAATATATGTACATTTCATATTGCACTTTATATCCTGGTGTTATAATACGAGAATTAATACACTCTTTAACTTCATTTCTTTGAGAATGAATATTATTATATTTTTTATATAAAGATGATTCATTTCTATACCAAATTTTAAATTTTTCTATACTATCAAATGGTACTTTTTTAAAAATCTTTTTTTGAGAATTTTTAAAAACATCATATTCTGATTGTATAGCATTACCATTATCTGAACAAATACCATTAAATCCAGATATTTGTGGTGTTGTACATCCTGAAAATACTAAAACTAAACCTAAAGCTAAAATATATTTTATATATTTCATTTTATATCCTTTTTTACAAGTTTCAATCCATTTGTGAAAATATGCGGTCGTGTCTTCAAATAGCTTAGAACCTAGAGCTGAGGGCTTAGAGCTAAAAAGACTATCCAATCTCTTTACTCCTTACCACCTTGCCACCTTTACTCCTATCATTTTAATTCCGTTATCTGTTTTCTGATATCTGTTATCTGCATCCAATCCCCTTGTGCATATATGCGGTCGGGTCATATAAATTAACATCATTAGAAGGAGCTCCTAAAGTAGTGTCTCAATCCCCTTGAAATCGGGTCTAATTGTAATAGAAGTAGCATATCTAAAGACAAGAGTTACCGCAAGTCTCAATCCCCTTGAAATCGGGTCTAATTGTAATTCTTTTTAAACTATTATAACAAATTATTACAAGTCTCAATCCCCTTGAAATCGGGTCTAATTGTAATGCAAAGGTCATAAGCGACAAAACAAGATACACTATCGGGTCTCAATCCCCTTGAAATCGGGTCTAATTGTAATCAATTCAAAAAGTGGGTAACATCCGAAGTGCTACCGTCTCAATCCCCTTGAAATCGGGTCTAATTGTAATAATAATCTACTCTCTAAAAAACACAAACTACTTTCCGTCTCAATCCCCTTGAAATCGGGTCTAATTGTAATTCTTTTTGCTCTTGTAGCTGTTTCTCTTGCTATTGTCTCAATCCCCTTGAAATCGGGTCTAATTGTAATCAAATAATGATGTTTTTAACGCAATGTTTACAATTTGTCTCAATCCCCTTGAAATCGGGTCTAATTGTAATAATAACAAAATGGGAGAAGAGGGAGTAAACTTCTGCCCTGTCTCAATCCCCTTGAAATCGGGTCTAATTGTAATAAATTATTATTTCAAGGAAAAAGGAAAGTAAAGTATTTGTCTCAATCCCCTTGAAATCGGGTCTAATTGTAATAC
>JALVWW010000312.1 GCA_027023175.1 Campylobacterales bacterium | reverse complement strand
CTTCTTGTCTTCTTTTTAGGAGAAAGGTTTATAGACTTGGAAGAGGAGGCACACTAATGAGTAGATATAGCATAAATAGAAGAGGCTTTTTAAAACTTGCGGGTGCTAGTTCTGTTGCTATTACAGCCGGAATGACAGGTCTTCCATCTCCTCTTAAAGCTTCAGCAAAAGAGGAAGCAAAAAGGGGTGCTAGATTTTTAAAATATGATAGAGGTGTACATACTCCTAGCTTTTGTGAAATGTGTTTTTGGAATTGTGGAGTGGATGTTTACACAAGAGGCGGAAAAGTACATAAGCTTGAAGGAAATAAGCTAAATCCAAACAACAGAGGTCATCTTTGTGCAAAAGGAAATGCCGGAATTCAATCAACCTATGATCCCGATCGTGTAAAATCACCACTTATAAGAACAGGAAAAAGGGGTGAGGGTAAATTTAAAAAGGTAAGCTGGGATGAAGCATATCAGTATGTATATGATAAGTTAAATCCTCTTGTAAAAAAGTATGGTCCTGAAACTTTGGCTACTTTTATGCACGGAACAGGTGAGAGATATGTGCATATATTTACTTTGGCTCTTGGTAGTCCAAACATAACAGTACCAGCATATTCTCAATGTATGGGAAGTCGAGAAATGGCATGGGCATTTACCTTTGGAACGGGTATAAGCGGACATGAGACTTTTGATTTGGCAAACTCTAAGCATATGATGATATTTGGCAGAAATTTTGCAGGAGCGGTTCAAGTTAGAGAAGCAGAGGATTTTGCAGAAGGGTTAGCTAGAGGATCAAAGTTGACATATATAGACCCTAGGCAGAGTGAGTCGGCTGTAAGAGCAACCAATTGGCTACAAATCAATCCCGGAACTGATATGGCACTGGCTCTTGGATTTATTCATGTTATCATAAGAGACAATTTAGCAAATATGGATTTTGTTAGAAAGTATTGCTATGGATATAATGAACTTGCAAAACATATAAAGCAATATACTCCAAAGTGGGCTAGTAAAATCACAGGAATAGATGAAAAAACTATAGAGAGTATTGCTTGGGAGTTTGCAAAGGATGCTCCAAATGTTGTAGCTGTTCCACCTAGAAGGATGACAAGATATGGAAATGATACCCAAACAGTAAGAGCTATAGCAATTTTAAATGCTCTTATGGGCAGCTGGGGAGTTCCTGGTGGAATTTTTGTAAGAACTAAGGTGCCGCTTGAACTTCCTAAGCATGAACATCCTCCAATGCCAAAAGCTAGAAGAGCTGACGGGGTAGGAAAGGGTGAAGCATACCCATTTGCTCCGCCAAGTCTTGGTAGGACAAACGGTATATATGAGGCGACTCTAAAGCAAAAACCTTACCCTATAAAAGCTTGGTTATTATATGGGACAAATCCTCTGTGTCACTCAAGTATAGGAGTAAATGATATATATAAAGCAATGGACAATTTAGATCTTATTATTGCCATTGATACTCAATTTAGTGATACAGTAATGTATGCCGATGTAATCTTCCCTGAGTCAACATATCTTGAAAGAGATGATGCACCCTATATCCAAAAAGATAAAACTCCTTTTATAGCACTTAGAAGAGCAGCAATAGAGCCTATCTATGATACTAAGGGTTGTTATGATATATGCAAGGGCATTGCTGAAAAATTTGGGTTGGAAAAGTGGTTTGAACACTCTCCTAAGCATCAGATAGAAGCACTTTTAGAAGTTCTCTCAGATGAACAAAAAGAAAAACTTGAAAAAGATGGAGTTTTGCTTTTTGAAGATGTAGATCCATATCCGCTCGCAAGTGGTTCAACTCCTGTGTTTACTACCAAAACAGGAAAAGTACAACTTTATGTTCCTGAACTTGAAGAGTTATATAAAGAAAAAGGGGATGAGTTTGCACCGATGCCTATCTTTAAAAATGTATCACAACCCAAAGAGGGTGAGTTTAGGATGCTTTTTGGAAGAACTCCTCACCACTCCCATGCAAGAAGTCAAAACAATTGGATACTTCTTGAGCTTCAAGATGATACGCCTGTTTGGATAAATCCAAAAGATGCAAAAAAGATGGGTTTAAAAGAGGGTGATGAGGTATTTTTGGTAAATACTAAAACCGGACACAGATCAGATCACAGTGAAAAGCTGAAGATTACCAAAAGGATCAAAGAGGGAACTGTTTTTATCCATCATGGTTTTGGGCATACTACAAAAGCCTGGACAAGAGGATATGAAAAAGGTACCAAAGAGAATTGGTTTATAAGTGATGGCGTAGATCCTATCAGTGGTGCTGCAGCATTTCATAACGGTTTTGTAAAAGTTGTAAAGGCTTGATATGAGTTTGATAAATAAAAAATTAAAAAAAGAGAAAAACCTTGCAATGGTTATCGTGGGAGATAGGTGTATAGGTTGTGATGCTTGTTATGTTGCTTGTAAGACTGACTGGGATGTGCCGGCTATGAAAGAGGCTTATAGAACAAAAGTTTTTGAAGTAGAGGGTGAAGATACACTTGGTAATCCAACAGTTAGCTTTCTTCCAACACTCTGCAATCACTGCGATAATGCACCTTGTGTTGATGTGTGTCCGACAGGAGCTAGTTTCAAAAGAGATGAAGACGGTATAGTTTTAGTTGAGCCGGATATGTGTATAGGTTGCAAAGCCTGTATGGTGGCATGTCCTTATGATGCAAGATATTACAATGAAGAGGAGCAAACAGTTGATAAATGTACTTTCTGCTTACCAAGAACTAGTGTAGGGTTGGATCCTGCTTGTGTAACAACTTGCGTGGGTGAGTCAAGAAATTTTGGTGATATTAGTGATCCAAACAGTAATGTTGCAAAATTATTAAGGGATGCTACTAGTATAGTTAGACTTAAAGAGGACGAGGGAACATCACCAAATGTTTACTATGTCACAGTAAATTATTAGGAGAAGAGATGAAGATAAAAAAGCTTATCATAGGAATGGTTGGATTGGGATTGTTGTTAGGTTTATTGGGTATTGGTTTAAATGCTCAAAATAGACAAGATTATAGCATGAACAAAACACTTTGTGCTCATTATGTAAAACTCTCAAGAGCAGAGGTTGAAGCGGACAATCTTCCTTTAGCAAGAGTCTATGCACAAAAAGCTATACAGGCAAATCCTTGGGAAAAGGCTGCTTGGGCTAACTATAATGATATTATCCAAAAGTTAGCAGACAATGGAGATATAGAGGATTTTGATACCTTTATAGAGGAGTCAACAAGTGCTGATAAGCCAAAAGCTGAAGCCGGAGCACAGTTTGAAGGTTGTTAATTTTAGCAAATGTTAAATGACAAGGAAAGAAGAAGGTTTTTAAAACTCCTGCCATATTCAATGGTAGGAGTTTTTGCCTATCCCATTAGCAAATTTATATTTTTTTCTACAGATATTGATAAAGAGTTTCAAATCTCATTAAAAAATACCAAAGAGGGAATTACAAAGATAAGTAAACATAATGTTTTTATATATAAAAAAGATAATAAGATAGATATTTTTGATGCACATTGCACTCATATGGGTTGTATCTTAAATTATTATGAGGATAAAAAAAAGTTTATTTGTCCCTGTCATCATAGCCATTTTACAATGGATGGAAAGAGGATAAAAGGACCAGCAAAAAGAAATTTGGATAAAATACCCTTTAAGATAAAAAACCAAACACTTCTAATAGGATAACTAATGAGTAAAGCTATATCTTTTGTAACTTTTGGACTATTTTTTATAGCCTTGGTTAGTGGTTTAGTTATAGTGTTTGCTTATCACCCTTCAAATGCTTTTGATAGTGTTCAAAAGATCTCTTATCTGATACCGTTTGGTCTATTTTTTAGAAAACTTCACTATTTTAGTTCTGAAGCCTTTATGATTATGTTATTGCTTCATATAGCTATGGAGCTTTCTAAAAAAAAGATAAATATAAATATAGAGAGTTTGTCTTGGAATTACTCTGTTGCAGGGGTTATTTTGGTAATTATCTTAATGTTTAGCGGATTTGTACTAAAAGGGGACTTGAGTGCAAATGCGGCAGCCCAAGTAGCTTTCAATCTAATAAAAGATACTCCTATAATAAAAATTTTTTTACCGCTAATCAAAGATGATACAGTTTTTTACTACAAATTTTTTATCTGGCATATACTTTTTTTACCTCTTTTTTTGACTTATGCTATATATAAACATATAAAATTTTTACAAATTAAAGCTTTGTATTTTAGTATCGCTATGGGTATAAGTATATCCGCTATGATGATTTTTAATATGCCAAAAGATGTAGTTTTGAGTGCTAAAGTAAAAAATTTAGAGAGTCCTTGGTTCTTTGTAGGTGCAGAAAATCTGCTATCAAACTCATTTTCACCATTTTTTATAAATATGATACTTTTTATTCCGTTTATTTTGTTGATTTTACACTATTATACAAAGAAAAAAAGCTTAGTTAATATTTTGCTTATTTCTTGGATTTTAGTTTATGGTTATATATCGGTTTTTAGCTTATGAAATATAAAAATATTTTATTTTTCTTATCTTTGTTTTCTATAATATTACTTATGTTTGCCGTCTTTTTGTATAGACCAAAAGCCTCTTTAAAAGTTACAAAACCTGATCAATGTATAAGTTGCCATAACTCTATGAGTGATATAGATCATGCTCATCCAAAAGAGATTTTTGGTTGTGCATCTTGCCATGGAGGCAACAAATATGCTACCAATAAAACAGATGCTCATAGAAATATGGTTTTAAACCCTGCAAGAATAGAACATGCCCAAATATTTTGTATAAAATGCCATAAAAATATCATCAAAAGAGTAAGCAAGTCTTTGATGAACTCTCAAAGCGGGATACTAAATGTGCTAAAGTATCAATGGGGCGAAAGTAAAGAGTTAAACTCAACAAAGGGTATATCAGATATAAAAAGTGATACAAATATATCTTTGGCAGAAAATCACTTTAGAAAACTTTGTGCCGCTTGTCATATAGACCAAGATGAAAAAATCTTTACAAATAAAAAGATTGCAAGAGGTGGGGGATGTAGTGATTGTCATAGAGTTTCTAAAACCCAAGGTAATATCCATGCAAAATATAGTTCAAAAATTCCAACTAAAAATTGTCTTAAATGTCATAATCGTTCAAATCGTATAGGACTCTCTTATGAGGGGATTTTTGAAAGTGAGGGCTATGGGACTCCTTATAAAAATGGAGACTTTTCTCATAAAATGAGTGATGGTAGGAGATTTTATTATAAACTTCCAGATGATGTTCATCATAATATTGCTAGCATGAGTTGCATAGATTGTCATACTGAAAAAGGTGTAATGGGAGATGGTAAAAAGCATTTTCATATGGAAGAGGCTGAAGATATAAAGTGTAAAGATTGTCATAAACCTACCTTTAAAAAGGCAAACACCTTAGCTAAAACTTTGGCTGATTTAAATGGAGCTGTGCCTGAACCTAAAATGATAGCTTATACTAAAAAATTTAACTCTCCTTTATACAATCTTCAAAAAGATAAAAACGGTATAAATTTTTATAGAAAACTTGACGGTAAAAAATTCAAACTCACTAAAATAAGTGATAAGCCATATCATACCCTATCTATACACAAAAGACTTGATTGTAGTGCTTGTCATAGCTCTTGGACTCCTAGTTGCTATGGGTGTCATGAAGTTTATCTTGATAAAGGTAAGCAGTATGACTGGGTAGCAAAAAAAGATACAAAAGGACAATGGCAGGAGTTTAGAAGTTTTTTAAGGTGGGAGCATCCAAGTCTTGGTATAGGATACAATAAAAAGATTATGCCTTTTGCTCCGGGATGTCAAGTCATAGGAACTATCTTTAAAGATAATAAAGTAAAAAAATTCCATTTCTTAGCTATGGCTGGATGGGATCCTCACACGACTCAAAAAGAGGTCAGAAGTTGTGAGGATTGTCACTTCAATCCAGCCTCTTTGGGACTTGGCAGAGGGATATTTGATGTAAAAAAGGGCAAGATTGTCTTTGAGCCGTTTTATAACTCTAAAAAAAGCGGTATGCCATTTTCTTATCCGATTGATGCCTTTATCTCAAAAGAGGGCAAACAGTTTCAAACAACTTCAAGAAAAAATGCAAGAGGTTTCAATAAAAAAGAGCTTTTAAAGATAGTTGGTGCTTATAAATGTATAATATGCCATGATAAGTATAGCGATAAGATTTATGTTGATTTTAATAAATCTAAACAACTTTATAATTTGGGAAAAACTAAATGTTTAGAGTAGTATTTTTTACTTTTTTAATGATAATAACTCTACAAGCAAAAAAATGTAGCTCTTGTCACGAAAAAGAGGCTAAAAATTGCAAAAACTCTATCCACTATACTCTTAAAAAAGCTATCAATATCACTAGAAAAGCTTGGGGCATAAACAAAAGCAATGTTACCTTGCAAACTTTACCACTTCCAAAAAAGGTAGTACACTCTCCAAAAGATTTGGTAGATGATTTTTTAAGAAGAAAATGTTTAAAATGTCATATCGATACAAAAAAGAGTGAAGGTTGCCTGTCATGCCATAATAGACACAATAAAAAAGGTAATTACCATAAGGCAAAAGCTTCTATGAAAAAATGCCTTAAATGCCACAATAAAGAGTATATCGGAACTGATTACAAGGGATGGTTTCCAAAAGATTTTGCAAAAAGTTACCGTGCACCGCTAACAAAAAAGGGATATTTTCCACCTGCTAAGTATGGTATAGATTATCATCATTTAAGCGAGGATATTCATTATAAAGCGGGACTAAAGTGTACTGATTGTCATAAAGATTTACACTCCAATTCAAAAAAAGCAAGCTGCAGGGATTGTCACAAAAAACCAAGCAG
>JALVWW010000311.1 GCA_027023175.1 Campylobacterales bacterium | reverse complement strand
AATACTACTATGAGGTAGAATTCATGTCAAACAACATAAAATCCGGAAATCGACTAAGAGTTGATTTTTCAAAAGTAAAAAAAAGTATAGATGTCCCCAATCTTCTACAACTTCAGCAAAAAAGTTTCGAATATTTTTTAAATGTAAACAGTGAAGGTGAAAGTGGAATAGAGCATGTATTTAAATCTATTTTTCCTATTCATGACCAACAAAACAGAATCACACTGGAGTATGTAAGCAGCGAATTGGTTAAACCAAAGTATTCTGTTCGAGAGTGTATCGACAGAGGTTTAACATATGCAGCCAATTTAAAAATGAATATAAGATTGATACTTTGGGACAAAGATGAAAAAACAGGCGAGAAAAAAGGTATCAAAGATATAAAAGAACAAAGTATATACATAAGAGATATTCCTCTTATGATTGATAGAGTATCATTTATTATAAACGGTGTGGAAAGAGTTGTGGTAAATCAACTTCACAGAAGCCCCGGCGTTATTTTCAAAGAGGAAGAGAGTTCTGTTGCATCCAACAAGCTTATTTATACTTCCCAAATTATTCCTGACAGAGGTTCGTGGTTATATTTCGAGTATGACGCAAAGGATATTTTATATGTCAGGATAAATAAAAGAAGAAAAGTTCCTATAACCATACTTTTTAGAGCATTGGGATATAGCAAACAAGATATTTTAAAACTATTTTATCCCATACAAAAGATAGCAATTAAAGATAATAAATTTTTAATAAAATTTAACCCTGAAGATTTTCTTGGCAGAGTGGAATTTGATCTTTATGATGATAAAGGAAATCTTTTAATAAAAGAGGGTAAAAGACTCACAAAGAAAAAAGCAGAAAAATTACAGAGCGACGGAGTTGAGTGGGTAGAGTATCCGACTGAGACTTTGATAAATAGATTTTTGTCATCCCCGATAATTGATAGTGAAAGTGGTGAAATTCTTTATGATACACTTACTCAGCTCGATGAAAATAAAATGTTAAAACTTATAGAGATTGGTTGTAAAGAGATAGAAATTGCAAATGATCTGGCCAGCGGGGTAGATGATGCTATTATCAATTCATTTTTGGCTGACTTTGAAACACTAAAACTGTTAAAGCAGACTGAAGGTGTTGAAGATGAAAATGACCTTTCATGTATAAGAATTCATAAAGTCATGAGACCGGGTGAGCCTGTTACAAAAGAGGCGGCAAAAGCTTTTGTGAATGATCTGTTTTTCAATATAGAAAGATATGATTTGACCCGAGTGGGCAGAATGAAAATGAATCACAAGCTAGGTCTTGATATACCTGATTATGTAACTGTTTTAACTAATGAAGATATCATAAAAACTGCAAAATATCTAATAAAAGTAAAAAACGGTCAAGGTCATATAGATGATAGAGACCATTTGGGAAATAGAAGAATTAGAGCCATAGGTGAGCTTTTAGCAAATGAACTTCACACCGGTTTAATCAGGATGCAAAAAGCGATAAAAGATAAGTTTACGACTCTTAGCGGAAATATCGAAGATATCATGCCGTATGATTTGGTAAACTCCAAAATGATAACTAACTCCATAATGGAATTTTTTACAACAGGTCAGCTTTCACAATTTATGGACCAAACAAATCCGCTTAGTGAAATAACCCATAAAAGAAGACTTTCAGCACTGGGAGTGGGCGGTCTTGTAAAAGAGAGAGCGGGTTTTGAAGTAAGAGATGTTCACCCTACTCATTATGGAAGAATTTGTCCTATAGAAACTCCTGAGGGTCAAAATATCGGTCTTATTAATACATTGGCAACTTATGCAAAAGTTAATGACTTAGGTTTTATAGAAGCACCGTACAGAGTAGTAAAAGATGCAAAAGTTACAAATGAAGTTAAATATATAACAGCTACCCAGGAAGAGGGTTTGACTATCGCTCCGGCTTCCACAAAACTTGATACCCAAGGCAATATTGTCGAAGATTTGATAGAAGTTAGAAAAGATGGTGAAATTATACTTGCTCCAAAAGAGAGTGTTGATCTTATTGACCTTGCTTCTGTTATGGTTACCGGTGTTGCGGCAAGTCTTATTCCGTTCTTGGAGCATGATGATGCGAACAGAGCATTGATGGGCTCAAATATGCAGCGTCAGGGTGTTCCTCTTTTAAGAAATGAAGCTCCAATGGTTGGAACGGGAGTTGAAAAAATCGTCGCAAGAGATTCATGGGCGGCTATAAAAGCAAAAAGAAGTGGAATAGTTGAAAAAGTTGATAGTAAAAATATCTATATATTGGGTGAAGATGACAAGGGTGCATATATAGACCACTATACTATGCAAAAAAATGTAAGAACAAACCAAAATACATCCTATACTCAGTACCCTATAGTTAAAAAAGGTCAACTAATCGAAGCAGGTCAAGTAATTGCAGACGGTCCAAATATGGACTTGGGGGAGCTTGCTATCGGTAAAAATGTCATGGTTGCATTCTTGCCATGGAACGGATATAACTATGAAGATGCTATCGTTATCAGCGAAAAATTAATACGAGAAGATACTTTTACAAGTGTCCATGTGTATGAGCATGAAGTAGAAGCAAGAGAGCTAAAAGACGGCACCGAAGAGATAACAAAAGATATACCAAATGTTAAAGAGGAGGATTTGGCTCATCTTGATGAAAGCGGTATAGTTAAAATCGGTACTTATATAAAACCCGGAATGATACTTGTAGGAAAAGTGAGTCCAAAAGGTGAGATAAAACCAACTCCGGAAGAGAGGCTTTTAAGAGCAATATTCGGTGAAAAAGCGGGACATGTGGTAAACAAATCACTCTATGCAAAATCTTCAACAGAAGGTGTTGTAATAGATGTGAAAATTTTTACCAAAAAAGGGTATGAAAAAGACCCAAGAGCTGTCAAAGCCTTCGAAGAGGAGAAAAAAAGACTCGATCGTGACCATCTTGACAGACTCCTTATGTTGGATCGTGAAGAGATACTCAAGATAAACTCGCTTCTTAGCAAAAATCCGCTTGAGAGTGATGCGAAAGTTTCAGGTAAAGATTATAAAGCCGGAGATTTGATAGCAAAAGAGGATTTGGAAAGTGTTAACAGATTTGCACTAAATTCACTGGTAAAATCTTTTTCCAAAGAGATACAAGATGAATTTAACCATATAAAAGAGTACTTTCAAAATGCAAAAAAAGAGCTCAAAGAGGAGCATGACGCTAAACTTGACATAATTAGAAAAGATGATATTCTTCCAAGTGGTGTTGTTAAACTTGTTAAAGTTTATATCGCTACAAAGAGAAAACTAAAAGTCGGTGATAAAATGGCCGGACGACACGGAAACAAAGGTATAGTGTCAAATATTGTTCCCGAGGTTGACATGCCTTACTTAAAAGATGGAAGAAATGTTGAAATATGTCTAAATCCGCTGGGCGTTCCTTCAAGGATGAATATAGGTCAAATTTTAGAGGTTCATTTAGGACTTGCAGGAAAGAGACTTGGTGAGCAAATCGAAGAAGTATTTAAGAAGAAGCAGGGCGACTGGCTAAAAACTTTAAGAGTAAAAATGAAAGAGATAAGCAAAGTTGCAAAACTTACAACTCCTGAATTTATAGACTCTTTAAGCGATAATGAACTTTTGGAATATGCCAGAGACTGGTCAAGGGGTGTTAAATTTGCTACTCCTATATTTGAAGGTGTAAACGAAGAGGAATTTAAAAAACTTTTTGAGCTTGCCAAGATAGATATGGATGGAAAAACTGAGCTATATGACGGAAAAACCGGTGAAAAAATGGAAGAGAGAGTAAATGTGGGTTATATGTATATGCTTAAACTTCATCACCTAGTTGACGAAAAAGTTCATGCAAGAAGCACCGGACCTTATTCACTTGTTACACAACAGCCGGTTGGCGGTAAGGCACTCTTTGGAGGACAAAGATTTGGTGAGATGGAGGTTTGGGCACTTGAAGCTTACGGTGCTGCAAATACTCTAAAAGAGATGCTTACCATCAAATCAGATGATGTCGAGGGCAGAGTAAAAGCATACAAGGCTCTTACAAGAGGTGAAAATGTGCCTCAAACAGGAATTCCTGAGACATTTTTTGTTTTAACAAATGAGTTGAAATCATTGGCACTTGATGTTCGTATATATAAAGAGGAAGATGAAAATGAAGAAAATGGTTGAAATAGAGATAAACGAAGAAAACAGACCAAGAGACTTTGACCAGTTTCAGTTGAGACTTGCCAGCCCTGAGACTATAATGTCTTGGAGCTATGGTGAAGTAAAAAAGCCTGAAACCATAAACTACAGAACTCTAAAACCGGAGAGAGACGGACTATTTTGTGCAAAGATTTTCGGTCCTATCAGAGACTATGAGTGTTTGTGCGGCAAATATAAAAAAATGAGATACAAAGGCATCAAATGTGAAAAGTGTGGTGTCGAAGTAATCAGCTCGAAAGTAAGAAGAAGCAGAATGGGTCACATTGAGTTGGTTACTCCTGTTGCTCACATTTGGTATGTAAACTCACTTCCAAGCAGAATAGGAACTCTTCTTGGTGTTAAAATGAAAGACCTTGAAAGAGTTTTATACTATGAAGCCTATATTGTTAAAAATCCGGGCGAATCATTTTATGACAATGAAAACAAAAAACCTGTTGCCAAATATGATGTACTTAATGAAGAGCAGTATCAGTCACTTGCCAAAAGATATGAAGACAGCGGTTTTGAGGCATATATGGGCGGAGAAGTTATCAGAGACCTTTTGGCTGAACTTGATTTGGTAGAACTTCTTGAAAAATTAAAAGCTGAAATTGATGCAACAAATTCTGAGGCAAAGAAAAAAACCATCATAAAAAGACTTAAAGTAACTGAGGCTTTTTTAAATAGCGGTAACAAGCCGGAATGGATGATGATAACAGTACTTCCGGTACTTCCACCTGATCTTAGACCGCTTGTTGCACTTGATGGCGGTAAATTTGCCGTAAGTGATGTAAATGATTTATACAGACGAGTAATAAACAGAAACAGCAGACTTAAAAGACTTATGGAGCTTGATGCACCTGAAATTATTATTAGAAATGAAAAGAGGATGCTCCAAGAAGCTGTTGATGCTCTGTTTGACAACGGCAGAAGAGCAAATGCCGTAAAAGGTGCAAATAAAAGACCTCTTAAGTCTCTTAGTGAAATTATCAAAGGAAAGCAAGGAAGATTTAGACAAAATCTACTTGGAAAAAGGGTCGATTTTTCAGGAAGAAGTGTTATCGTTGTAGGACCAAATCTTAGAATGGATCAGTGTGGACTTCCTAAAAATATGGCACTGGAGCTTTTCAAGCCGCATTTATTGGCAAAACTAGAAGAGAAAGGTTACTCTACAACTATAAAACAAGCTAAAAAGATGATAGAGGCGAAAACCAATGAAGTTTGGGAGTGTCTGCAAGAAGTAGTTGATAACTATCCGGTACTTCTTAACCGTGCCCCGACACTTCACAAGCTTTCTATCCAGGCATTTCACCCTGTACTGATCGACGGAAAAGCCATAAGACTTCATCCATTGGTTTGCTCAGGGTTCAATGCTGACTTTGATGGTGACCAAATGGCTGTACATGTACCTTTGAGTCAGGAAGCTATAGCAGAGTGTAAGATACTGATGCTAAGCAGTATGAATATCTTGCTTCCGGCATCCGGAAAAGCTATAACTGTTCCTACTCAAGATATGATTTTGGGAACTTATTATATCTCATTGGAAAAAATTGGCGTAAAAGGTGAAAATAAGCTTTTTGGTAACATTAATGAAGTTATGATAGCTTTGGAAGCCGGGCTTTTGGATATCCATGCGAAGATAAAAACCATAGTTGACGGAAAAATAACATTTACAACAGCAGGTAGATTGATAGTGAAGTCAATATTACCTGATTTTGTACCTGAAAATCTTTGGAATAAAATTCTTAAAAAGAAAGACATAGGAAACCTGGTTGATTATGTGTTTAAAGAGGGCGGCTATGAAGTTACCGCAGAATTCCTTGACAAACTTAAAACACTTGGTTTTAAATACTCTACTAAAGCGGGTATATCCATATCAATAGATGATATAAAAACTCCTGAGAGTAAAGCCAAATATATAAAAGAGGCAAAAAAGAGAGTTATAGAGATTCAAAAACAGTTTCAAGCAGGTCTTTTGACCTCTTCTGAGAGATACAATAAAATTATAGATATTTGGACGGACACAAACAATACGCTGGCCAGCGAAATGATGAAACTTGTTGAAAGTGACAAAGACGGTTTCAACTCTATCTATATGATGGCAGATTCGGGCGCAAGAGGTAGTGCGGCTCAGATAAGACAGCTCTCTGGAATGAGAGGACTTATGGCAAAACCTGACGGAAGTATTATCGAGACACCTATTATCTCTAACTTTAAAGAGGGTTTGAATGTTTTGGAATACTTTATCTCTACTCACGGTGCAAGAAAAGGTTTGGCAGATACTGCACTTAAAACTGCAAATGCGGGATATTTGACAAGAAAACTTATCGATGTTGCACAAAATGTAAAAGTAACCATTGAAGACTGCGGTACTCATGAGGGTGTCGAAATATCTGATATCACTTCAAACGGTGATCTTATAGAGAGTTTGGATGAAAGAGCATTAGGTAGGGTTTTAGCTGAAGATGTTATTGATTCTATTACTAATGAGGTACTTTTCAGTGAAGGTACCCTTATAGATGAACAAAAAGCACTTGCCCTAAAAGAGGCAGGAGTCAAATCTGTAGTTATAAGAACTCCGATAACTTGTAAAGCACCAAAAGGTGTATGCTCCAAATGTTATGGTATAAATCTGGGAGAAGGCAAACTTGTAAAACCGGGTGAAGCTGTTGGAATACTTTCAGCTCAATCTATCGGTGAGCCTGGAACTCAGTTGACACTAAGAACATTCCATATAGGTGGAACTGCTTCAACTGAAGCTCAAGA
>JALVWW010000310.1 GCA_027023175.1 Campylobacterales bacterium | reverse complement strand
GCAAAACAATCGCCCTTTTTTGTATCATGATAAGAGGCTGGAAAGTACGGTATAAACGGTTGGCAGTTATAGTTGACGGTAAAATTAAAATTACCCTGTGCATTTTTTGTGATTTGTCCGATTTGTTTTATTGCTTTTGCACAAGCTAGAGTCAAGTTGCTATCAGGTATTCCAAGCTCATCTACTTCTACATTTACGCAAACATTGCAAAAATCACCGAATTTTTGTATCAAAGTAGGTAACATCTCTATCTCTTGTAAAGTTTTTGCTTCTCCTATGGCAAATCTTATGCGAATATCCGATAATGTTTTATCATTTAACAAGTTAGATAATATTTGCATATCTTTTATAGCTGCTTGTAGTGATGAGGTATCCAAATATTCACCGAAAGCATTTGTTGCTACCCTTATGCTTTGCACCTCATAACCGTTTTTTTCAAACTCTTTTGATAAATCTCTTGCAAAGATAGAGACTTGTTTGATCTTTTTTTTCCAGCTTTTTTTATCCTTATTTAATGTTATAAATGATGTAATTGTTCTAATTTTACATAATTTTTTATCTTGTAAAGCTTTTTTTATCATTTTAAAACCCTTTTGGAAGTATCATAAACAAATTCATAATATTCATTGCCGTTAAATGTAAACTCTTGTATTATTTCAAGCCCCAATTTTCTCTTGTGGGCTTGAAATGATCTTGAGTTTGTTTTGTTGACAAAAGTTACCAATATTTTATATCTTTTTGACATAAATTCCAAAGCGAAGTCAAAAAGTTGCTCTAAAAGTCCACTTCCTCTTACACTTTTATCTATACATACGGGTCCATATTGGTATGAGTTGTTTGTATTTAAAGTTTCTCCTAAATATTTTAAATTTGGCAAATCTTTAATCATATAAGCAAAGATAGGCCATTTTGACCAATACTGCCAAGAAGCTGACATGACATAACCTAAGACTTTATCGTTTTCTACTGCTATAAATACACCTTTTTCCTGGGTAATTATATCTCTTAACTGCTCTTTAGTAAATGCGGTAGTTACAAATCCATCTTTTTTATCCTCTTCGCTAATGCTATCTATTTGATATTTGTAATGTAGCTTTAATATATTTTCTATATCTTCAACCTGAGCCAATTTTAGAGTCATCTTTTACCTTTTAGCTAAATTTTTCGAAAATTATATAAAAAAATTTAGGAGTTATCATTAACCTATGTTAATTTATGATAAATTTATCTGTTTTCTTATTCTTGATAGGGCAACTTCAGTGATGCCAAGATATGAAGCGATATGGTAGTTTGGTACAATTTTGGCAACCTCAGGAAATTCACTTAGAAACTTTTTATATCTTTGAGTTGCACTTAAAACTAAAAAATCAGCCTCTCTTCTCTCCTTTTTTATAATAAGATTTTCATATATTCTCAAAGTAAGCTGATTCCATTGCGGATAATGATCAGCTAATTTCATAAAATCTTTATATGAGATGCATAAAGTTGTTAGATCTGAAAGCACCTCTACAAAAAACGGTGAAGTTTCTCCTTTTGATACAGAAGAGATGCTACTTAAAAGATGTCCTTGAGCTTGAGCAAAAGATTTGTTAAATTCCTTGCCATCAGGTGTAAGATAAAAGTATCTAGCAAGTCCATAGATAAGAAAATAAAAGTTTTCTACTTTATCTCCCATGCGAAAAAGATATTCGCCTTGTTTTGTTACAATACTTTTAAAGTATTTACTAGCCTCCTCCCATACATTTTTTGGTATTGGGGATATATCGTTTAATATCGGATACAATATGTCTAATTGCTCTTTTATTTTCATCTATATCCTTGCGTAGCTTGATAACTTTTAAAATATGATGAAATTTTATCATAAATAATGATTTAAAATTGATTTGTTATAGTGCTGAATGTATATCATTATAAAATTATATAATATTTGATATAATACCAGGATTTAGGATGTAGGATTTGGGATTGAGATATGTAGTTTTAATTTTTCTTTTATTATTTGCGGGATGTAGCTTAAAAAGAGATATAAAAAAGTCTGAAAGCTATATGGTGGTTATCAAGATGAAAAATCTTAGATTTAGTGATGCGGGTTTTTTGAAATATGGTGATAACTATACCGAACTTCAACTTTTTGATGTTTCTGCCCCTGTTTTAGACATAAAGATAAGTGATGATATTTGTGTAAATTCTCACTGTTTTGGCAAAAAAGAGTTTAATGCAAGATTTTTGAGTCCGTTTTATCCTGAAACTCTGTTAGAAAATGTACTTAACAAAAAACCTATCTTTGAAAAAGAGGGTTTTCAAAAAAATAAAAGTGGATTTTTACAAAATATTGATAAAAAAAATATCCGTATAAAGTATATTATCAGCAGTGATAAGTTATACTTTAAAGATTTTTCAAATCATTTTTTAATAAAACTAACAAGGATAAAACAGTGAAATATGTCGGAGCCCATGTAAGTGCAAGCGGGGGAGTTTTTAATGCCCCTAAAAATGCTATGAATATTGGAGCCAAAGCATTTGCACTTTTTACCAAAAACCAAAGACAATGGGTGGCAAAGCCGTATGATGAAAAGATAATAGACAAATTTAAAGAGGCTTTGCAAGAGAGTGGTATCCAACCGCGTCATGTACTTCCACACGATAGTTACCTTATAAATCTAGGGCATCCCGATCCTCAAAAAAGAGAAAAATCCCTTAATGCTTTTATAGACGAGGTGCAAAGATGTGAACTTTTAGGGCTTAAAAAACTCAACTTCCATCCGGGAAGTCACCTGAAACTCATAAGTGAAGAGGAGTGCTTGGATCTTATTATAGAGTCACTCAATCATGCTATAAAAGAGAGTGATGAAGTATGTATGGTGATAGAAAATACCGCCGGTCAAGGAAGTAATCTTGGATATAAGTTTGAGCATTTGGCATATATTATAAATGGTATAGAGGATAAAAGCCGCATAGGAGTATGTATAGATACTTGTCATGCATTTACAGCTGGGTATGACTTGCGTTCAAAAGAGGCTTATGATAAAACCTGGAGAGAGTTTGATGAGATAGTAGGCTTTAAATATCTTCAGGGTATGCACATAAATGACGCCAAGCCAGATCTTGGAAGCAGGGTGGACAGGCATGAGAGTATCGGAAAAGGTAAAATCGGACTTAATGCTTTTAAATATATAATGAATGATAAAAGGATGGATGATATACCCTTGATACTTGAGACTATTGATGAGAGTATTTGGCCTGAAGAGATAAAATTGCTTTATAGTTTGATAAAAAAATAATACACAAGGAGAGCATATGAATTTTTCTAAAAGAAGTTTGGTGCTTTTAAGCACCTGTATAGCCACGACGATTTACGCTGCCGGATACAAAATACCTGAGCAGTCGTTAAACTCTGTAGCACTGAGTGCAGCCTATGTGGCAAATGCAAACGGTGCGGATGCAAGTTATTACAACCCGGCAAATATGGTATGGAATGATGATGCAAACCTACTTGAGCTTGATTTGACATATATAAATCTTCCAAGAATAGAGTATGATGGTACCGTTGCAGGTGCGCCCGCAGATGACAAGTCGATAAGTGAACAGTTTTTACTGCCTACAGGTCACTTTTCCTCAAAAGCGTATGGCAAAGTTAGATATGGATTGAGCATAACTGCGCCGGGAGGACTTTCAAAAAGATGGAATGGTGCCATTGAACAGGCAAGTGCACAAGAATTTACTTTAAAAGTAATAGAAATCAATCCTACAATTGCTTATAAAGTAAACAGCAATTTTTCTATCGGTGGTGGTATCCGCGCAGTTTACAGTACGGGCAGAGTTAAAGCAACAAGAAATTTACCGCCTTTGGGTCCGACATACTCGGAGGATATGAATGGTGATGATGTCTCTTTTGGATATAATTTGGCAGCTTCTTATAGACCAAGTAATGATTGGAAATTTGCAACAACTTATAGGTCGAAAGTAAATCTAAAAGAAGATGGAACAGCAAACGGATATATAAATAAATATTTATTGACTGGAAATCTTGCTGATGCCGCTACTTTGATACCGTATGATACAAATGCAAATGTATCTATTCCTCTTCCTGCAACACTGGATATTGCAGTTGCATATACATTTAAACAAAAAACTACTATAGAGTTTGTCTATGAGAGAGTTTACTGGTCCAAATACAAAGATTTGGATTTTAATTTTGATGATCCTATCGTTGAAGCAGTACTTGGTCAACCAAAAGATAAAAATTGGGAAGATACCAATACTTACAGGATAGGAATAACACACCAATACAGTGATAAGCTCAAGCTAATGGCAGGTTTTGCCATAGATAACTCCCCGATACCTTCTCAAACATTGGGCTTTGAGCTTCCTGATGCCGATGCAAAACTTTACTCTGTCGGCTTTGAGTATAAATACAGCAAAAAGCTAAGTATCGGTATGTCATATTTGTATGATAAAAAAGAAGATAGGACTATAAGTGTATCTGATGACAATATAAATGGAATAGTCGGAACCTTTAAAGATATATCAGCACATTTGTTAACCGTAGGGTTGAAATACAGGTTTTAAAAATGGGTGAAAGCAAATACAATAACTTTTATGAAATGATAAAGGAAAACGCCAAAAGTTTTCCAAATAAGCCTGTACTTTTTATAGATAAAAGAAAAATAGGCAACCTGAGACTAAAACAAAAGATAGATACATTTTCAAGATTTTTGGAGTTTAGCGGTATAAAAAACGGTGATAAAGTTGCTCTTATCGTAGAAAATTCCGAAGAGTTTGTAGTATCATTTTTTGCAGTATCGAAGATAGGCGCCATTGTGGTACCTGTCAATACCTTTTTAAAAAAAGATGAGTATGAGTATATACTAAACGACTGTGAAGCCAAGTTGCTGGTAAGTTCACCAAAGTTTGCAAAAGAGACAGCGGGTCTAATCGAAACGACAAAAATAGAAAAGATTGTATGGACAGGAGAGTATAAAAAGCTTGATGAAAGAAATTACAGCTTTATAGAGATAGCAGAGAGTCTAGAAACTCATGAGCAGCTAAGCACACCCCCGACTTTAGAAGATACAGCCTGTATAGTTTATACTTCAGGAACGACAGGCAAGCCAAAAGGGGCGATGCTAAGTTATAAAAATATATTTTCCAATCTCGTGGCTATAAATAAAATCATTCATTTGACTCCAAAGGATAGATTTGTCGTATATCTTCCTATGTTTCACTCATTTACATTGACTACTACTGTACTTCTTCCATTTTATACTACCTCAAGCATAGTTATAGTTAAGTCAATTTTTCCGTTTTCAAATGTACTAAAGCAGGTACTTTTAAAAAGAGTGACTATTTTTCTTGGTATCCCTACGGTTTACAATGCTCTTATCAAAGCCAAAATACCATGGTATTTTATGTGGTTCAACAAAATCAGAGTATTTGTAAGCGGTGGAGCAGCTCTAAATGAAAAGGTTTTACAAGACTTCAAAGTAAAATTTCCCAAAGCAAAACTACTTGAAGGATATGGGCTTAGTGAATGTTCTCCTGTAGTTGCGGTCAACAGGCTTGAACTTCAAAAACCTCTCTCAGTCGGTCCTGCACTTCCGGGATATGAAGTAAAAGCAGTGGATGAAGAGATGGTGGAAGTTCCTTTGAACGAAGTAGGTGAGCTTATAGTCAAGGGTGATTGTGTAATGCAGGGATATTTCAAAAGAGAAGATGCAACAAAAGAGACTATAGTAAACGGTTGGCTCAAAACAGGTGACTTGGTCAGTATAGATGAGGATGGTTATATCTTCATAAAAGACAGGAAAAAAGACCTTATCATTTCAAAAGGTATCAATATATATCCAAGAGAGATAGAGGAACTTCTTTATCAACTTGATGAGGTTGATGCTGCTGCTATCATAGGTAAAAGAGATGAAAAAACTTCTGATGAAGTGCCTGTTGCCTTTGTAGTTTTGAAAGATGAATACAAAGATGCACTCAACGAAAATGATATAAAAAAATATCTCAAAAACCATTTGGCAAACTTCAAAATACCAAAAAATATCTACTTTGTAGATGAGCTTCCAAAAAATGCTACCGGAAAGGTTTTGAAAAGAGTTTTAAAACAGATGGTTTTAGAAGGAAAGATCTAGGTAAAGAGTTGACTCTTTACCTAGAATAAAATACTTTTTAAGCATAAAAAATCAAATTTTATATTTTTAATAACTTATAATTTTATAAAATTCTACTTTTATAATTATAGCTTTATAGTATCATTATCAACTTTCTTTATTTACTTTTGTTTACTTTTCTTAGTATATAATTTCATAATTCATTTAAAAAAGGAGTTAAAGATGAGAAGAAAAGTTATAGTTTCATTAGCATTGGCTTCAATGCTTTTTGGGGTTTCATCATTTGGTGCAAGCAAAATGAATCAAGTTGTAGGTGCAACTCATTCAAAAAATGCTATCAATAAAGAGGTATCTTTTCAAAACAAAAAGTTTAAACTTGCTTCAAAAGATATCCAAAATGGTTTAAATGACACATTAAAAGCGATAGATGCTTTACAAAAAAATAAAATAAAAGATGCAAAAAAGTATCTTATGGAGGCTTCTAAGTTATTTGATAAAGCTTTAAAAACTAATCCTACTTTGAGATTGGTACCTATTGAGAATGATGTTGTTGCATATAGATATGACGGTGATCCAAAATCGATAGAAATTGCTGTGGATTTGGCAAAAAAAGCACTTTCAAACTACCAAGTGCAATTTGCTAGAGATGTACTTATGCCTTTAAAAGATGAGATAGATATAAGTACTCACTATTTACCTATGGATTTGTATCCGCAGTCAACCAAAATAGCAGCAAGACTTTTGGATAAAGGAAAAACCAAAGAGGCTTTACAGGAGTTGGTGCTAGGTCTTAGCACTATAGTTGGCGATGAAGTAGTTATTCCTATTCCACTTTTAGCAGCTCAGGATTTGGTTATAGCAGCTTCAAAAATTGATAAGAAAAAGAAAAAAGAGGCTTTGGCTCTTTTGGATCAGGCAAAAGTTGAGCTCAAGAAAGCTCTA
>JALVWW010000309.1 GCA_027023175.1 Campylobacterales bacterium | reverse complement strand
GGTGATGCGGTAAGACTTTACTGGGTGGTTGATCCCAAAACCGATAAAATAATAGAAGCGAAGTTTAAAAGTTTTGGATGCGGAACTGCGATAGCAAGTAGTGATACTATGGTAGAACTTTGTAAAGGCAAAACAGTAGATGAAGCGGTAAAGATAACCAATATAGATGTAGAAAAAGCTATGAGAGATACGCCTGATACTCCTGCTGTTCCGCCTCAAAAGATGCACTGCTCGGTTATGGCTTATGATGTTATAAAAAGAGCGGCGGCTCAGTACAAAGGTGTGGATGAGAGTAGTTTTGAAGATGAGATAATTGTTTGCGAATGTGCTAGAGTCAGTCTTGGAACTATAAAAGAGGTTATCAAGATAAATGACTTGAAAACAGTCGAAGAGATAACGGACTATACAAAAGCGGGAGCATTTTGCAAGTCTTGTATCAAGCCCGGAGGTCATGAAGAAAGAGAGTATTATTTGGTAGATATCCTGGCTCAGACCAGAGCTGAAATGGAAGCTGAAAAATTGGAACAAAGTGAGCAAAACGGAAGTGAGATACCTTTTAAAGAGATGACTGTCGTCCAAAAACTTAAAGCAGTAGAAGAGATAATAGATGAAAACATAAGACCCATGCTTGTAATGGATGGCGGCAATCTTGAAATCCTTGATATAAAAGAGAATGAAGATTATACTGACATATATATAAGATACTTGGGAGCCTGCAGTGGATGTGCAAGTAGTGCAACCGGAACTTTGTATGCCATAGAAGCTATACTTAAAGAGAAACTTGATAACAGCATAAGGGTACTTCCTGTATAAAATGGCATAAGATACGGCACGGCATGAAGCATAAAAAACATTTTTTATTTTTTATACTTTGTATCCCGGTTTTTCTTTTTGGAGGAGAAGAATTGGGATACATAGATAAAACCCATAGACTTTTAAGCGATTTTATATACAATACTTCAAATAAAATAGATACTTTTTTTGCAAGGAAGGATTTAAAGTATCATATTCAAAATAGATCATACATAAATTTATCTTTTAACTCTTATATGGAAGAACATGCAAATATGGCATACAAGTTCAATATAAGAGCAAGAATAAGACTGCCCAAGACCCAAAAAAGATTTAACCTGATTTTTGAAGACTTTAAAAACAGTGTTTCAACAGACCAGCAAACCAGCAGTCGCTTAAATGATACACTTCAGGATAATAGTTATCTTGTGGGTATCGGTTTGGATAAAATAGATACCAAATATATGAAGCTTAAATACAGTTTGGGAATTCATTTTAGCGGAATTTCTCCTGATGGATATATATCGCTTTATCTATCAAGAATGTTTTACTATAAAGATAATTGGGAAATGGAGCTTAATAACAATGTAAAATATTTTGCCAAAAAACATTTGGACAATACCGCACAATTACTCTTTTTAAAAATTATAACCGAAAACTACAAATTTACTTTTTTAAACTCTTATCGCTACAATGAAGAGAATAATCA
>JALVWW010000308.1 GCA_027023175.1 Campylobacterales bacterium | reverse complement strand
CTCCAAGTGAGTTTGTTTGAGGAGGAATGATAACTACATCAAAGTCAGTAAACCTCTCTATAAGACCTGCAAGCAGTGCTATATTTTTAGCCCGTTTGTGAGTATAGAGGTCTTCGCCGAGGATGAGAGTTTTTTTATTGGCCTTTTTTGCTAAGTTGACAATTGAGTCAATCTCTTCTTCTCCTACATTGGTTTCAGCACTAATATATCCTTCATCCAACTCATCAAGATACTCTTTTAATTCATTGTCTATTTCACTATTTTGGAGCAAACCTTTTGCTAAAATTGCCAATACTCCCTCTTCGGAGCCTACTTCATATCTTATGGAACTACTTATGATATCTTTTAAGACAAAATCTTCTATCGGATGCAAGTCTATTACTTTTGCACCTTTTCTTCTTGTAGCTTCACTAATATGAAATCTAATCATTGGGTTATCACTTGAGAGTTTGCAACCAATTGATACAACCAAATCACTTGAAGAGATGGATTTTAGGTCTCCACTATAGAGCTTGTGTCCACCGTCACTTGAAAAATCTTCCAAAAATTTTTGATACTCTTTGTTGCCGTGGCTTACAAGCTTGTAGCCAAATTTTTCTTTAAGTTTTTGAAGGATAAGTGCTTCTTCATTGGTGATAATACCGCTAAATTTGATAGTATCAGCCTTTTTAAAAGCTTCAATAGCACTTTTGAAAGCCTCTTTATCTTTTTTTATAGATTTATTTGAAAAATCAAATCCAAATCTACCCGCTCCGCAAAGTGAAGCAAACTCTTCTTCATTCACTACTCTTGTTATAACTTTTTCAGGTTTGTCTATACTTTTGTGCCTTACATCATAATATAAAAAACAGCCACTGCTACAGTGTGAACAAGCAGCTGGAATTTTTGTATTTTCCCATGCATTTGCTCTATATTTAAACTCATTTGATACCATTGCTCCCACGGGACATACACTTATACACTCTCCACACTGGATACATTTTCTCATATCATTATCTATGGTAGAGTTGTATCCATTTGGCTTCACATAGAGTGCCTGAGCTCCTACTATTTCATTGCAAACTGTAACACACCTTTCGCAAAGTATGCAAAGATAGGGGTCATATCCTAGTATTTTCCAATTTTTACTTTTTCTAATTTGTTCTTTTGCACTAAACTCTTGAGAGCTTACGCCAAATTCTAGGGTTTTATTCTGAAGTTCACACTCACCGCTTTTATCGCAAACTCCACACTGTAATGGGTGGTTGACATCATACAGTTTCATAATATTTTGTCTGTGAGTAAAAAGCTCGGGTGAATTTGTTGTGACAACAGCCCCATCTACGGCTTTTTCCTGACAGCTTAAAATAAACCCTTCAACACCTTCAACTTCAACAGAGCACATTCTGCAGCTTGCTATAGGATTTGTTTTTGTAAGATAGCACATTGTAGGGATATATATACCGTTTCTTCTGGCTACTTGTAAAATGGTTTCGCCTTTTTGGGCTTGCAATTCCTGTCCGTCAATGGTGATAGTTATCATGCTTCACCTCCACTCTCGGAGAGTTTTTTCTTGTCCACTGCCACCATTGCGATATAGTAACATCTCATACATCTTTCAGCCTCGTTGATAGCTTCTTCGTTGGTAAGTCCGGGATTTACTTCGAGTTGAGAGTGTTTTCTTGTATCTACATCAAGTTTTTTGCTGACTTCTCTTTTAAGTCCCGGCATCCAGCCTGTAATTTTTTCATTTTTATTATAGACTCTCAGTTTTCTTAAATGATCTTCCATAATCTCTTCATCACTTAAAAAAACTTCTCCCGTTTTTAAATACCTTAGCATTACCGAAGCTGCCCTTTTTGCCTGACCTACGGCATTTACTATGGTCATAGGTCCATATTCGCAGTCACCTGCAGCAAAGATACCTTTTTTGTTTGTCATATAGGTATTGTTAAAAGTTTTAAAGGTATTCCAACTTGTTAGTGCCAAATCCCACTCTTTTGGAACAAAGTCCATATTGGCATCCTGGCTGACTGCGGGGATAAGATAATCACACTCTATGAAATAGTCTTCACCCTCTATATGGTTTAGCCTCGGTCTGCCCCCTTTGGGGTCGGGTACAAGTTCAAACTTATTGATTTTCAGTTTTGTAAGTTTGTCATCTTCATCAGTTATAATTTCTTCTACGGCTGAATAAAATTTAAACTCAACCCCCTCTTCAACAGCCTCATGATACTCTTCATAGCTTGTATTGTTTATGATGGTTTTTTCATCTCTTCTGTAAAGAAGTATAACTTTTTTTGCATTTGCTCTTATAGCACATCTTACAACATCCATAGATGTAAAGCCGCCACCTACACAAACGACGGTTTTACCGCTTAAATCAACCGATTCTCCTATGCCCCATTTGACATTTAAATTGATTTGGTCCAAAAATTTTATGGCCGGCCAGTACCCTTTTATTTCAGGTCTTTCGTTTTTGGCTCTTATTTTTTTTGAGATTCTGGTTCCTGTTGCAATAAGGACGGCATCATAACTGTTTTCAAACTCTTTTATCATTTCAGTTGTAACTTTGGTATTTAGTATGAAGTTTACTCCGAGAGCTTTTATGGATTCTATGTCTTTGTTGTATCTATCATAAGGCATTCTATACTCCGGAACCCCGACAGCCACTTCACCGCCGATAACCGGTAACTCTTCATAAACATCACACTCAACTCCATTAAGAGCAAGATAATAAGCTCCTGTAAGTCCTGCAGGTCCCGCTCCAATGATGGCTACTTTTTTTCCAATAGGCTTAGCTTTTTTTGTTGGATAAACAAAATCCAAACCATAGTCACTTTCATAATCCGCACCTATTCTTTTTAGCTCCATGATGGAAATAGGCTCATCTAGGTTAGCTCGCCTACAGGCATCTTCACACGGATGAGGGCAAACTCTGCCGCAAACATGAGCTAAAGGCATGGTATGTTTTGTCGCCTTTAAAGAGTCCATTAGTCTTATATCTCTAACACCTTCAATGTATCCCGGGATATCCACATGACTCGGGCACATATCTGTACACGGTGCCGTTACATCTGCAATATAATCTGTATCATCACTGCTATACTCGAGTGATGGTTTTTTATTGTTTATCAAATCCAAAAATTCATCTTCAAAGTATGTCATAAGATCAAGTATAGGAGTAGGTACGGTTTTGCCTATTTCGCATTTACTTGTACTTTGCATGGTGGAACTTACCTCTTTTAAATGCTCCAAATCACTAAGTTCACCTTCTCCTCTTGCTATTTTATCAAGCAAATCATAAAGTATCCTGCCACCCCAGCGTCCCGGGGCACATCTGCCGCAAGCTTCACTATATATCTGATATTGTGCCGCATACTTCATAGCAAGTTTTACGACATCCACATCCTTTTTAAAAAGAACAAATCCATCCCAACCTATGAAAGCTTTTGTATCATCTTCTACCTTGTGAACTTCAGGAAAATAAAAAGATGATCTTTGCCACTGCTCTTTAGGCTTGTTTCGATTGTCTATGACCTCTCCTTGCCAGGTAGAGAAATAAACTAATGACTTCAATCTTTTTTCCTTTTGACTGCTATAGTCCAGTCAGCTTCATTAAATTTAAGTGAATTCATCAACTCATGACCGTTTTGCTTGATAATATCCGCACTTTTTTGTATAGGGGAAAAATCACCAATCTCAAATAAAAATATGCCTACTTCTTCAGGCATCAGATCATTTTCAACAAGTTCCAGCATTCTGTCATAAAAATTATCTTTTAAAGGTCTTAAATCATATCTTTTCATCTTAATAATCTCCCTTTGGAAAAGCTAAAAGCCCAAAAACCAAGAGCCAAAACTTTTCTAAATCCTAAATCTTTAATCCTCAAACCTAAACCCTATCTATCTATTTCACCAAAGACAATGTTGAGATTACCGATAATGGCGGTAACATCAGCTATATAATGACCTACCAACAGTTCTTGAAGAATGCTTGTGTGCCAAAAACTAGGAGCCCTTACTTTCAGTCTGTACGGATAAGGCTCGCCCCCAGAATTTATATAAAATCCAAGCTCACCTTTTGGAGACTCAGTTGCTGCATATACTTCGCCTTTTGGCGGTCTCATACCCTGAGTAACAAGTACAAAATGCTGCATCAAAGAGTAGTTTTGAGTCATTATCTGCTCTTTTGGAGCTGAGATGTATTGAGGTGCGTGTGCCATGATCTGCGGCTCTGTATCTTGATACATATCTATTAATTGTCTTAAAATTCTGACACTTTGTCTCATCTCTTCCATATAGAGCTTATATCGTCCGTAACTATCACATCTGTCGCTGTATGGCACATCAAAGTCAAGCTCATCATAAAGCTCATAAGGCTCCTCTTTTCTTATATCCCATTGAACTCCGCTACCTCTTAGGACAATTCCCGAGCAACCCCAGCTTATAGCATCCTCTTTTGATATAATGCCTACATCTTCAAGTCTCATTTTCCAGATTCTGTTTTGATCTAGTAATCCTTCATAATCAGCTATATTTTTATGCATCTGACTAAGATATACACTTAACTTGTCAAGCCAGCCGTTAGGAAGATCAAGAGGAACACCGCCGATTCTTATGGAGGAGTGCGTGAGTCTTGCACCACAATAATCCTCCATCAAATCCATGGCAAATTCTCTTTCTCTAAAGCAGTATAAAAATACAGTCATGGCACCTACATCAAGTGCATGTGTTGCCAACCAAAAGAGGTGGGAAATGATCCTATTTAATTCAAGAAGCATAGTCCTTATAACTTTTGCTCGTCTTGGAACCTCAAGGCCTATAAGTCTTTCAACAGCTAAAGCATATCCGTAGTTATTGGATGTTGCTGCTATATAGTCCATCCTATCGGTTGTAGGTAAAAATTCATTGTATATCATATTTTCAGCCATCTTTTCCATACCTCTGTGAAGGTATCCGATATCAGGAATGGCTTTTTTAACCTGTTCGCCGTCAAGCTCCAAAATCAGTCTTAGCTGACCGTGAGCCGATGGGTGCTGAGGTCCGAAATTGACAACCATACGGTTGTCATCTCTATCAAAGTTTAAGTTTTCAAAAAACGGTTTGAGTCTGTTTACCTGTTGCATTTTTTACCTTCTTGTATTTAAAACTTTGGAACTATCTTTTTTGAATTCATCTATGAAAAATACTCCATCCTCTTCTTGATAGTCTTGATTTGTTCTTTTTTCACTAGGTTTGGCACCGTATGGCACTTCATGGTAAATTCTGACAAAGTTTTTAGTATCTTTTTTATCGACTCTGGCAGGGTCTCTTTGCTCAGGACCGATAATATCTCTGTACTCTTTACCAAAAATCTTATCCACTTCATACCAGGAAGCTGCTTCATCCCCTTGTAAAGGATAAGTTTTTCTAAGAGGATGCCCGTGCCAGTCATCAGGCATGATAAGCCTTTTTAGATTGTAGTGATTATTTACATTTACACCCATGAGATCAAACATTTCTCTCTCTGCCCAATCAGCACTTTTGAAGATAGTATGAACACTTTCGATAGCACTTTTTTCTTTTATACGGCATTTTACCCTGAGTCTTTTTCTTTTGCTCATAGATAAAAGTTGATAAAATATTTCAAATTCACCGCTTTGCTCAAGATAATCATTTGCACTCATTTCACTTAAAAATGTATAATCAAGCTCATCTTTTAAAAATGAGAGTATTTTTTTATTCTCTTCGGGCTTGATGATAAGAACAAGTTGCCCTTTTTGGATATAAGCTTCTTTAAACTTAAAGTGCTTTTTTAACTCTTTATAATCTTTTGCAAAAATTTCATCACTGTTTACATCCTCTTTAGGAATACTAGGAACTACATAAAATCTATCTGTATAGTATGCTCTTTTTTGAGCATTTTTTCTATCTTTATACTCTCTCATCATATCAACCTTTTAGGCTTTTGTTTTTGAAAAGCACTCTCTCTTCTTATCTGCTTTTGAAGCATCATAACAGCATACTGCAGAGTTTCAGGTCTTGGTGCACAACCCGGAAGATAGATATCTACCGGTATTATCCTGTCAACTCCCTGTACTGTTGCGTAAGTATTGAACATTCCACCTGTATTTGCGCAACTTCCCATGCTTATAACCCATTTAGGTTCAGCCATCTGGTCATAAAGTCGTCTTGTGAATTCGGCATGTTTTTTTGTAAGAGTTCCTGCTATTATCATTACTTCGGCTTGTCTCGGACTGGCTCTAAATATAGTTCCAAATCTATCGAAGTCATATCTGCTAGCACCACTTGCCATCATCTCAATAGCACAACATGCCAAACCGTAAGTCAAAGCCCATAAAGAGTTGCTTCTTCCCCATTGAACAAGCTTGTCCACTGTAGTAAGAGCGATGGGAAGACCGCTTTCTTGAAGATAGTTTACTTTATGCTGTGCCATTCTAGTGCTCCTTTTTTCCATGCATATACAAAACCTATAGCAAGTAACAATATAAATGAAATCATTTCAATAAAACCAAACATTCCAAGGATTTTAAAATCTATCGCCCAAGGAAACATAAATATAATCTCAACATCAAAGAGTATAAACAAAAGTGCAAAAAGATAAAATTGAGCCGATATTTTGTTTGGCTGCTTGGTAACTTTAGGTCCACATTCATAAATAGTGAGTTTCAGTTTTTCCGTATCAAGTCTGGCTAATTTTCTGCTTGCCCATCTGGCAAGTACCGTAGTGGCAAAAAATGCAACAGAGCTTAGAGCCAAAAAAACAAATGCCCCAAAGTAGGGATGAGCAAAATTCATATGTCCCATAAGAACCCCTTAAAAAATAATTACTGCATAATAATACTATATAAAAATAAAAATTAATCTTATTTGCGGAAAAAAAATGATAATTATAGGATAAAGCAATAGATTATTTGTCACATATAGTAACATTAAAGAAGAAATAAAAGATTATGTAGTAAAATTTGTTACATTATGAAACAATAAAGCCCATAGAGCTGTTCTCGCCAAAACTTCCGCTTAATTCTCTTTGGATAATATTTTTAAATTCATCCATGGTAAAGATTGGCTCATCTTTGACCGCTATGTTTAAAGCGGTATTTTTTATGATAACTTTTATTTGTC
>JALVWW010000307.1 GCA_027023175.1 Campylobacterales bacterium | reverse complement strand
TAATTTTCTCTCAACCAAGCTCACTTACAAAGCCATAGTTTCCAATCCACGAAAAATTTACAAAGAGTTTTTCTCCAAATTTTTAAATCTTTCACAATACTCTCCTCTAAACAAACTCTTTTCTTCACTAAACGGCAGTGAATTTACCATAGATATAAATATTTTAAACTTTCCTGTAAACCATGAAAATGCCATAGGTATCTTTTTGACATCTTTACCCGCCAAAGCACAAAACCTTCAAAAAAAAGAGCTTTTTTTGCAGGAAGTTTCGACTTTTTTAAAAAACAGGGGTTTTGGAGAAAGTTTGGATATAAATGCCCTGGGCAAAGTTACAAAAATCAAATTTAAAAATATAGACCAACAGTTTGACAACAAAAAAAGTACTGTTCATTTAAATGTTGAAGATTATATCACCGATATACAAAGGTTGGACTTTCAAAAAGATAGCTATACTTTTACCACGATGCTTAAGGCTTTTGGACTGCAGGCACTTGATACAAAAGGCAGGGGAGTAGAATTTTTTTCCAAAAACTTAAAATGTAGCGTAAACAGAGATGATTTGTTCAACTACTTAACAGCTTGCACAGTAAAAAAGATCGGACTTAAAAATAAAAAGTATAAACAAAATATTTTTTTAATTGACAATATATCAGTCTCGTCTGCATCAAAATCTTCAAACAATCTAGTCAATTACCAATTTAAATACAAGATAAAAGATATATCTATACAGCAGATATCAAGCCATAAAAACAGAAAAATTGATTTGTCAAATTTCAAATATTTCGGCTCAATAAACGGAATTGATAAAAAACTGTTAAAAAAATTCTCATCCGTTATCTACAGCGGTAACAATCTAAAAAGAAATAAAGAATTTAAACAAACAGTTATAAAACTGCTAAATGAAGGATTTAGTTTTGATATTAATGAATTCAGTATCGGACAAATCAGTGTCAAAGCCGAAAACAAGACATTTAGTTTTGGAAAAATAAAAATAAATGCAGAGTTAAAAGTGTTGAAAAACAACCTAAATGCAACAATGAAATCAAAAATATTTGACCTTTTAAAATATGTGACTTTAAATGCAAAAATTGAAATATTAAAAAAAGATTTCAAACTTTTACAAAAATTTGACAGAAGAGGAAAGATGAATCTGTTGGCAAAACTTGCTAAAACAAGCGGAGATAAAATGATATTTGAGATTGTATTGAAAGATAAAAAACTTACCATAAATGGAAAAAGCATTATCTAATGCCAAAAAGCCGCTATAGCATCATCGACAGATTGGATGATATATACTATTTTGTTGATAACAACGGAATATTTAAAAAGATTTCCCAATCGGTCAAAAATATCCTGGGGTATGAGCCAAAGGAACTTATAGGCACCAGTGTATATGACCTTTATGTTATACCTACTCAAAGAGACCAGTTGTTAAAAAACAGTAACAGTAAAAACGACTACTTTGAGATTGTCACTTTGTTAAAACACAAAAACGGCAAACATATATCCATATACACAAAAT
>JALVWW010000306.1 GCA_027023175.1 Campylobacterales bacterium | reverse complement strand
GCAGACTCTGTCTGGTTGAAGCTGACGGCAAAAGAGTATATTCATGCAATGCCAAAGCAAAGGACGGTATGCAAGTTATCACAGACAACGATGAGATAGCAAAAGAGAGACGAGCTATCATGGAAGTGTATGATGTCAATCACCCTTTACAGTGTGGAGTTTGCGATCAAAGCGGAGAGTGCGAATTACAAAACAACAATCTTTATATAGGGGTTGATTCTCAAAATTATGCTATAGCAGACTGTGATAGATCATCAAAAAAATGGGGACTTATCAATTACGACCCCGCTCTTTGTATAGTTTGTGAAAGGTGTGTTACGGTTTGTAAAGATATGATAGGCGATGCCGCATTAAAAACTATCAAGCGAGGCGGTGAAGCACTTGATAAAGGCTATAAAGAGAGTATGCCAAAAGATGCCTATGCTATGTGGAATAAACTTCAAAAGTCTATCATCGGTACAGTTAGCGGAGAAGTGCTTGATTGTACATTTTGTGGAGAGTGCATCAGTGTTTGCCCTGTAGGTGCACTTATTAGTAGTGATTTTCAATATAAGTCAAATGCTTGGGAGCTTACAAGAGTTCCCGCAGCCAATCCTCACAGTAGTGATTGTGCACAAATATTTTATGAAGTAAGACATGAAAGTATTGACAATCCGACAAAGAAAATTTTTAGGGTCACAAATGATTTTCACTATCAAAAGATAAATGGGGCTGCTAGATTTGGTTTTGATTTTGCCAATGAAGATGCAAAAAAGGATGAAAAAGCTTTTAAAGAGGCAATTGAAGCTTTCAAAAAGGCTGATACTATCAAATTTGACTCGTTTATAACAAATGAAGAAGCCATGATACTTCAAAAACTAAAAGAGAAATTTGGGTATAAGCTTGTAAACAACAGTGCCAAAGCATATAAAGAATTTTTAGATGAATTTTCCAAAGAGAGCGGTCATACACTCTACAAAGGAAGTCTTAAAACCATCAAAGAGAGTAATTTCATTGTATGCGTAGGGAGCGCTATAAAGTCAGACAGCCCAAATACGGGTTTTTCTTTTAACAATGCTCTTACAATGAACAAAGGTGCAGGTCTTTACTTCCACCCTGTAGGAGACCCTGTAGTTCAAGGATATGCCAAAAATATTTTACAAATAGAAAATAAAATTGGCTCGGAAGAAGCCATAATGTATCTAATCCTTGAAAAATTTGCTGACAAAGAGACTTTGCCAAAAGAGATAGTAAATATACTTGACGGCTTCAAATCTATCACAAAAGAGAGCATAACAAAAGAAGTTGATGGAGAAAAAGTAGAAGAGATTATCAAAAAAGAGATAAACTCTTTATATGATATGATAGGCATAGATAAAGATTTTGATGAAAAACTTACTAAATTTTTAGCAAAAAAAGATAAATTTTCACTCATCCTCGGCGAAGACCTCTATACTCACAAACGGGCTAAAAATATAGCACTGCTTGCAGGTCTTATAGAGAGGTTTACTGACTTTGATGTAGTTATCATTCCTCCTCAAACAAACTCACTTGGAG
>JALVWW010000305.1 GCA_027023175.1 Campylobacterales bacterium | reverse complement strand
TTTTCTCCTTTGATAAAAGTATTTTTTACATTTGTGTGGATTTTGGTTTTGAAGATATATTTGCCAACCGGATAAAGAATGGGGTAAGTTTGTATATCTTCCTTGTTTTCAAGCATAGCTTTAGGTGATATTTCATGCTTTTTCATACTCCAAAGAGCTGAAAAACTTACATCTTCACTTCCAAAAACCACTCCGCTTTTAAAAGGAACTCTTTTGTTGATATATAAAAACCTCTGCAATGCACCAGTAGTTATGATGTTTGGGCTTCTTGTGCCGCTTGTCAGTCTGGCTGAGCGGGGAGTCTCTCTAATGCCTGTAGCAAATACAATCTTTTGAGCTTTATACATTTTGATACCTTCAGGTGTAGAAAAGTATAATACATTATCTTTTTCTATTTTGTATAAAGAGTAGTGTGTTTTTATCTGCACACCGTTTTTTACTGCAACTTTTAGTAACTCTTCGGCATATTCATCTCCGGTTAGTAGCTTTTTAAATTCAGCTATACCAAAGCCTCTGTGACCGCAATGTCTTGGTGCTCCACCTGTTTTTTCTTCTCTTTCAAAAACTATCACATCATTTTTTAGTCCAAGTTTGGCTAACTCTATTGCGCAAGACAGTCCCGAGGTTCCGCCGCCTATGATGGCTACTTTTATATCATTTGTCATATCTCACTCTCTTTTTCGCAAAGTTCAGCTACATTTGCCAAACAATTAAAGCCCTGACATCTTCCCATGGCTGCTCTTGTTCGTCTTTTTAAGCCTCCCAGGGTTCCTGCCCCGCAAGTGCCTTTGAGTGCATTTTTTATCTCTCTATCGGTTACTAATTCACAATGACAGACAATCTTCCCGTATCCTTCTTTTTCAAAATCTCTTGAAGCAAATTCTGAGATATTCGGTACTATTTCACCACCTATCTTTGCCGGCTCTTTTTTCTCATAAGTTTCATTTAGCTCTTCATAGATATATTTTGCCAACCCTAAAGATGCTGTAAGCCCTGTAGATCTGATGCCGCCGACAGTTATCCATCTTTTATCTTTATCTATTTTTACTCTATAGTAAGTCTCATCCGAAGCCGGTCTAAGACCTGCAAAAGTGGCGGTTATATCACAATATTTTAGTTTTGGTACCATCTCTTCGGCTTTATTTTTGAGCATTTTTAGTGTCTCTTCTGCAGTTGAGGAGTCGGTTTTGCTTTCCTGGTCTTCCGCAGTAGGTCCGACCAAAACATTTCCAAAAGCTGTTCTTGTTACAACAACACCCTTTGTTCTTTTTGTGGGGACCGGTAAAATGATGGCACTTATGAGATCATACGCACTTTTGTCATAGACTATAAACTGTCCTTTTCTGGGTATAATTTTAAAACTGGCTTTCTCTTTGATGTTTTCTACTTCATCGCCATATAGACCTGCCGCATTTATAACAATTTTAGCCTTTATATTTATCCTTGGGGTTTTGAGTAGCCAATGATCATTTAAAAATTCACCCTCTTCTACTTTGCAAGAAAATGCCAATTTTCCGCCGTTTAAAACACCCTCTTTCATGTATGC
>JALVWW010000304.1 GCA_027023175.1 Campylobacterales bacterium | reverse complement strand
TCTCAAAGATCGACATTAATATGTTTTTAAATAACGTGAAAAAGGAAGCTTTTAAAGCTCTTTTTCTGCCTCGTTCTCTCAAACAAGGACGAAATTATATAGCAATAATGCTTAAAGGGAGGTTAAAAGAGAGAGATAAAGTTAAGAAAATTATCTGTTGTTTTTCCTTTGGCGCAATAATGACATCTCTATATAATATAGTATAGAAATTCAATTTTTATTTACTGTTAAAATTTTTTCAGGTAAAATAGGGTCTATACTTATTTAAAGAGGAATTATGAAACAAACGATTACTGAAAAGATTTTTAGTGCCCATGTAGGCAAAAATGTAAAAGCCGGGGACATTATCGACTGCGAGATAGATATGATTATAGGTAATGATATCACTACTCCCATCTCTATAAAGGCTTTTGAAGATGTTGGAGCAACCAAGCTGGCCAAACCTGATAATTTTTCTATAGTAATGGACCATTTCATACCGGCAAAAGATATAGCCAGTGCAAACCAGGCAAAGATAAGCAGAGATTTTGCATACAAACATAATTTAAAACTCTTCTTTGATGAAAAAGATATGGGAATAGAGCATGCACTGTTGCCGGAAAAAGGTCTTGTTGTACCCGGTGATGTAATCATTGGGGCTGACTCTCACACCTGTACTCACGGAGCACTTGGAGCATTTTCTACAGGAATGGGCTCAACCGATTTGGCATATGCCATGGTAACTGGTAAAAACTGGTTTAAAGTGCCAGAAGCTATAAAAGTTATTTTAAACGGAAAACCGGGGAAACATATATACGGAAAGGATATCATACTTGAAGTCATAAGAATACTTGGAGTTGACGGAGCTTTGTATAAAACTCTCGAATTTACCGGTGATACCATACAATACTTAGGAATGGATGATAGGTTTTCTCTTTGCAATATGGCTATAGAAGCCGGTGCAAAAAACGGTATAATCGCAGCCGATGATATCACAAAAGAGTTTTTAAAAGATAAAACTCTAAGAGATGAGCCTGAATACTTCTATAGTGACTCAGATGCTAACTATTCTCAAACCATAGAGATAGATGTCTCTTCCATGAGTCCTGTTATCGCTTACCCACATCTTCCGTCTAATGGAAAATATATAGAGCAAGCCGTAAGTGATGATATAAAAATCGATCAGGTTTTTATAGGAAGCTGTACAAACGGGAGACTGGAAGACCTAAGAATTGCAGCCAAAATTTTAAAAGGCAAAAAAGTAGCAAAAAAAACTAGAATGATAATAACACCGGCAACCAACAAAATAGCACTCCAGGCACAAAAAGAGGGCTTGACTGATATATTTTGTGAAGCCGGGGCAGTTTTTAGCAATCCAACCTGCGGAGCGTGCTTGGGAGGATATATGGGAATACTGGGCAAAGATGAAAAATGTGTTTCCACCACCAACAGAAACTTTGTAGGTAGGATGGGTGACAGAAGTAGTAAAATATACCTTGCAAACTCTGCAGTAGCAGCTGCTAGCGCGGTTGCTGGGAAGATAATAGACCCGAGAGATTTGTAATGGAAGGGGAATCGAAGTACACTGACATTGCCTGCATCATTTTTGCAGGTGGAAAAAGCAGAAGAATGGGAGAAGATAAAGCCCTTCTTCCTTTTGGTGGAAAAAACTCACTGAGTGAATTTCAATATGAAAAATTTAAGCCCTATTTTGAAAATATCTATATCAGCACAAAATACAAAGACAAATTTGACTTTGAAGCCAATTTCATAGAAGATATACAATTTTATGAAAAAGATGACCCTTCTATCCCGATATACTCACCCGCAGTTGCACTGTACAGTGTTTTTAAAAAATATGGTTTCAACAAAATATTTGCCATAAGTGTTGATACTCCTTTTTTTGACATAGAGCATTTTAAAAAATTGTATGAAAATGATAACAGTGCGCTAGATATCATCATGCCAAGATCAAAAGAGGGCATACATCCGCTATGTACTGTTTACAAAAAAAGTTGTGAAGATGAACTTTTAAAAATGATTGAGCAAGATGTGCACAAACTAAGAATTTTAACAAAAAGCTTAAATACAGAATATATCGACTTTGAAGATGAGAAGCCGTTTTTAAACTTAAATAACAAAGAGACATACCACAAAGCACTGGAGATAAAAAATTGATAAGGCATATAGTGTTTTTTAAACTCAAAGATAATTCCAAAGATAACAAACAACGAATAAAAGATATCATCCTGCCGCTAAAAGATAAAATAAATGTTATAAAATTTTATCAAGTAGGAATAAATTTCTCCAATGAAGATAGAGCATATGATTTGGCTCTCGTAAGTGATTTTGATTCGGTTGATGACCTTGAGAGTTATGCTGTCCATCCTGAACACTTAAAAGTAATTTCTCAGTTAAAAAGTGAATTGGCCACAACAAAAGTCATTGATTTTGAATACTAAAGAACATCTATAAAGCTATGTTAAAACTTGTTCAAGCCATATAGTAAAATCCTGCATAAGCTGTTTTAAGGCTTTATTGAAAGCTTTTACCGCACCTACTGCATCATTTGATCTGCATTTTACGGTTTTGTTAAAAAATCTTTGACTTGTAATATTGCCATTTTTATCTCTAATATAAAAAAGTACTCTTATCTGCACATAGCTTTTGCCGTCTGAAAACTTTTGTGCAAACTCAAGTATATCCATACTCAACGAAAACTCACTCTTGCCGTCAAAATCTTCAGGTAAAACCATTTTGCAAATACTGTTTGTTTGCAAAAGAGATAAAATGGAATTATAGAGCATTTCATTGGGAGTTTCGTACCACTTGCTAAAATAGTATGAATTTTTCTCAATTCCCTTCTTGTATATTATATTTTTACTAAAAATTTCATCACTGCTTTTTGGAAATTCTACTTTTATACTTTTACAATTTGTGACATGTAAAGTTATTTTTTTAAAGTTCTCATCTATTGTATATTTTTTTATAGGCGGCAATGTTTTTGTTGCACATCCTCCAAACAGTAATACAATCAACAATAAATATGTCAGCTTCATGGCATTTTTTCTCCCGGTCCTAAGTTTGGCACCTGTTTTTTATATAATAAATCACTTGGTGAATTTTTAAGTTCTTCTATGGTTTCTTTGCCCTCTTTTAATAAAAGCTTCAACTCTCTTATGGCTTGATTGATTTGAGTTATAGTTGAGGCGGAGATCTCTTTTAAATTATAATCACCCTCATTGATACTATTCAAAATATCTTTTATAAGCTTGTTGGCCTGTTTTGAAACACTGTTTATGGATACTACAAGCTGGTCTAGTTTTTGTTTTGCTACTTCTTTGATAGATAGAGACATCTCTTTAAATGCATCGGATGACAAAGATATCTTTTTTGAAGTGCTTTTCAAAGAATTACTAAGAGCATTTATATTTTTTTCGATTTTTAAAAAATTGGCTATGACTTCTTTTATGTTTTCTTTTGAATCTCTCAATGCTCCTGTTACCTCTTTAGTATTTTCTATGGTTTTGCCAATATTTGCTATATTTTTATCATTTAAAACCTTATCTATTTTGTCTAGCGTGACAACTATCTTGGCTGCTATATCACTAAGCGTTGTATCAAGCCTGCTATATATGGAAGGTTTTGTTTTTAGCACCGGAATTTGTCCATTTTTACTTTTCAAAAGCGGTGCCCCCGCTTTGCCTCCTGTTAATTCTATATATGCAAGCCCCGTCAAACCAAAATATTTAAGTTCTGCCAGCATTCCTTTTGTAACGGGTGTTCCCTTTTTTACTTTTAATAGTATTATAATCTCTTTTGTATTTTTTGGATTAATGCTAATTTTATCAACTGAGCCGACATCTACACCTCTATATTTTACCGACGCATCTACACTAAGTCCTGAAACAGACTCTGTAGTATATACTTTATAAAAATCATATTCATCATTAAATCCATATTTGCCAAGCCAAAATGCAAAAAAAACTACACCCGCACTAAAAAGCAAAACAAAAATCCCAACTACAGTATAATTGGTTCTACTCTCCACAAACTCTCCTTCTAAGCAACCCTCTTTTCCCCTTGAAAAAACTATTCACAATAGGGTCATCAATTTTTAAAACTTCTTCCAACTTACCCTCTGCTACTACCTTTGCATTACCTAACAGAGCAAGTCTATCAACTATATTCCAAACAGTATCAAGATCGTGCGTAACCATAACTACGCTAAAACCCAACATATTTCTAAGATCATAAAGCATATCATCAAACTCTTGAGCCCCTACCGGATCAAGTCCACTTGTAGGCTCATCAAGAAAAAGTATCTTCGGATCCATCACCAAGGCTCTTGCAAGTGCTACTCTTTTTATCATACCACCACTTAACTGACTTGGATAGAGCCCCAAAACATCCATTTTCAAACCGACCAATTCAATCTTTAGCTTTATTATATCATCTCTTGTCTTTTGATTTAACTTGGTATACTCTTTTAAAAGAGCATCTATATTTTCTCTTACATTCAGCGATGAAAACAGTGCTCCGCTTTGAAACAATACTCCCCAATTATGTTTTAGATACAAAGCATCCTTTTCAGAAATATCAATAACATTTTTTCCAAGAACCGTTATCTCTCCTGCTGTCGGCTTCAAAAGCATTATCATTTCATTTAAAAGAGTTGATTTTCCACTTCCGCTTCCGCCCAAAAGTCCATAAATCTCTCCTTCATTTACATGTAAGCTTACATTATCATGCACTACTTTTGAGCCAAATTTGGTTATTACATTTTTTATCTCAACAACTCTTTTTATCAAATCAAACTCCAAGCTTTGTAAATATAATGGAAAAAAGAGCATCACAGGCAATAACCAAAAAAATTGCATTTACAACACTTACGGTAGTATATCTCCCTATGCTTTCTGTATTTTGTTTTACCTGAAATCCTCTAAAGCACCCTATTCCCGCAATAAGAAGTGCAAACACGGGTCCCTTAGCAAGTCCTATATAAAAATGTTTCAACTCCAAAACATTTTGCAATCTTTTTATAAATTCGATATATGATATATCTATTTGATATTTGGATACCACCATTCCCCCAAAAATCCCTATCAAATCAGCAAAAAATATCATAAGAGGCATAGCTATCATCAAGGCTATGATACGAGGCAACACTATAAACTCAAAAAGATTAAATCCCATTGTTTGCATAGCATCCAATTCCCTTGTTATTTTCATTGCACCAATTTGGGCAGTATAAGATGACCCACTTCTACCAGCTACAACTATAGCTGTAATTAAAGGTGCCAATTCTCTTGTTACCGATATGCCTATCATATCCACTATAAAAATATTGGCTCCAAATTTTTGGAGTTGGACCGCACTTTGATATGCCACTACGACACCAACTAAAAAGGATGTTAGCGCAATGATGGGAAGTGCATTAACTCCTGCGTTTTCAATACCTTTAACAATGGATTTAAATCTTATCCTGCCAGGATGAATTAAATAGGTAAAAAATGATATGGTTACTTCTCCTATAAAATTAATAAACAACCAAATATCTGTAAAAAAACCTATAAAATATTTACCTGTCCTTTCTAAAAAATTTAATGGTTTTATGGCTATAGGAGCACCTTTTTCTTTTACAATAGAAGAGTATATAAAGTCTATAAACTTTTCTTCATCTTCACTTACTCTTAAAAATTCTACAGTTTTATTTTTTTTAAAAAGCTCTATAAGCTCATAAATCATAATTGCACTTGCAGTATCTATATCTTTTAGCTGTGAAAGGTCTATAATAATATTATTATACTTTTTGGCTTTTAAAACTGCTTGGTTTATTTCATTTTCTATCTCTTGTGCATGATACATATCCCATGCATCCATACATTTCAAATGAAGAGAATCGTTTTTTTCTATTAGTTTTAAATATTTCATACTATATTATACCAAATATGGTAAAATTAAAAAAATATTTTAGGACAGTAAATGAAATTAACACATTTGGACGAACAAGACAGACCAAAGATGGTGGATGTCTCACCAAAAGAAGATACTACAAGAGTTGCAAAAGCAAGCGGTATCATACAAATGAGTCAAAAAGCTTTTGACATGATAGTTCAAAACAAGACAAAAAAAGGTCCTGTTTTACAAACAGCGGTAGTAGCATCTATAATGGGAGCAAAACAAACAAGCTCGCTTATTCCCATGTGTCATCCTTTGATGCTTACATCACTTAATTGTGATATAGAGGAGCTGTCTGAGCTTCCAGGTTTTAAGCTAACACTAACTGCAAAACTAAAAGGTAAAACAGGTGTAGAGATGGAAGCACTAACGGGAGTTAGTATAGGTTTGCTTACTATTTATGATATGGCAAAAGCTATTGACAAGTCAATGGTGTTAAAGGATATAATGCTTGAAGAAAAGAGCGGAGGAAAAAGTGGGCACTTCAAACGAGAATCTTGATAAAGAGCTTGGACTTGACTATCCTGTCAATTGGGAGTACAAGCTCATAACTGACACATCAGACGATCTTAAAAATTCTATAAAAGAGTTGCTGGGCAATAGAAATTATAAACTGGTTTTTTCAAAAAAAAGCAAAAATGGAAAATATGACAGCTATATACTATCGCTAACAGTACACAGTGATGAGGATAGAAAAGGTATATATGAGTCTTTGAAAAAAGATAAAAATATCAAAATAATAATATAAGGATAAAAAATGCAAAACTTAAAAGAGGAATTTTTAAATACAATAGGCACCGAAAAAGAGGTACAAAAAATAGAAGCCAATATTAAAAATGCATGCTACAGTATAACAAAGAAGAAAATAAACAGGTTAAAAAATGATGAAAGTAAAAAACAAAGAGTGGTTGAACTTATAAAAAACTATATAAAAATCTTAGAGAGTGAAAATATTGAAAATATCAGTACAATCTCCTCAGTAATAGACGGAAGCATGCAAGCTCTCTCTCAAGAAAAAGAGGAAGAGATTTACAAAAAGATTTCCCTTGTAACAAAACTGAAGCAGGAGATAGAGCTACAAAAAAAGGAGTTGAAAAATATTCTGCAAGATATCTATAAAGACATAGAGGAGTTATCAAAAACAGCTGATGGCAAAACATCACTTTTTATAGAAAAAGCCATAAATGATACAAAATTAAAAGAGGTGTTGCTTCTTGGGATTTTAAAAGAAACAACTGAGGAAGCTATCATAACAACCATAGAAAACCAAAAAAATGTAGAAGAAGTTACCCAGACTATTATACAAAATATAATTTTTCAAAC
>JALVWW010000303.1 GCA_027023175.1 Campylobacterales bacterium | reverse complement strand
CTGTTTACAAGGTTGTGAAGTCTGCTTACTTTTCTAGCAGCTGTATTTTTCTTTAAAACACCTTTGCTAACATATTTGTGTAGATTTTTATTGGCTTTTTTAAAAGCTTCTGTAGCAGCTTCAACATTACCCTCTGCTACTGCAGTCTCTACCGCTTTTGTTATATTTTTGATCCTAGTTCTATAAAATCTGTTTCTCTCGGTTCTCTTTTTTGTTTGCCTGATTCTCTTTTGGGCAGACTTGTGATTTGCCATAATTTTACCTTTGTAAAAAATTTTAGGCACAGATTATACAAAAAAAGAGATTAAATGCAACTGAAAAATATGGATTTATTTCTTATCGGTAATTTTTAACGCTATCTCTCTAAATTTATCTTTTAAGTTAACGAAAGCTTTGACAATTTCCGGATCAAAATGCTCACCGCTTCCGGTAATAATGATATCTTCAGACTCTTTAAAAGTTAAGGCGGATTTGTAGCATCTTTTGCTGATAAGCGCATCATATACATCTACCAAAGCCATCATCCTAGCTTCCAGCGGTATATCTTTACCTTTTAATCCGGTTGGATATCCGGTACCGTCCCATTTTTCATGATGATAGTATGCTATGTTTCTCGCAACCTGTAAAAATAGATTGTTTTCATTTTCTTTTATGGCATTTTTAATGATATCATTTCCGATAGTTGGATGCTCCTGCATGATGATATACTCTTCTTTTGTCAGTTTTCCTTCTTTTTTTAAAATATAATCGGGAATACCCACTTTTCCTATATCATGAAGAGGGGTGGCTCTGTATAAAATTTCAATAAAATCCGTTGTTAGTATATCTTGGTACATATTTTTTTTATAAAAATATTCTGCCATGATTTTCATATATATTTTTGTTCTTTTTATGTGTGCGCCGGTTTCCGAGTCTCTTGTTTCCACTACAAGTGCCATACTCTCAATGGCTGAAAAGTGAGCCTGGTTCAACTCTTTTTTAAACTCTCTTTTATTGTAATAATATAAAATGATAAAAAATAGATTTATAAAGATAAAAAATGTTACAAGTGTACCCAAAAAATAGCCTAAAGATATGTAAAGTCCAAGCTTTAAAAAATAAACAGTGGCTATAGTGTACAGCAAAGATGATGCAAAAAAGAGTATCAACAGTTTTATATACTTTTTTCTATAAAGCAAAAAAGTAAAAATTATCGAGAGTAAAACAGATAAAATCAAAGATATATATTTTTCATAGGAAGGTTGATATATGGTACTGTCCTGCAAGATATTGTCAATGATAGCTGCATGTATGAACACTCCTGGGAAAGTTTCTCCTGAAGAAACCATGATGTTGTCATGCAAACCAACAGCAGTTGCTCCGATAATAATATTTTTACCTATAATTTGCTGAGGCTTGATACGGTTTTGAAGTATATCTATAGCTGATACAGAGCTGTATTTGCTTTTTTTACCAAAATTTAAAAGAATATTGCTTTTTGCATCTGTTTTAAAATGGTGACCCAAGATGGAAAATTGACCATTTTTATATGAGATGGTCGAATTTGCAAGAAGAGATG
>JALVWW010000302.1:350-1562 GCA_027023175.1 Campylobacterales bacterium | reverse complement strand
GAAGCTATATATCCAAGGCTTCAAAGCTTGGTAAAAAAGTTGTCTATGCAGGGTGTGGGGCTATCAGCAAGGGGGAACAGCTTTTCAATGACAAAAAAGTTTTTGGAGTTTTTGGGCACTCAGAAAAGGAAAATATCAACCAAATCCTAAAAAACAGCGAGAGATTTATCCAAATAGGTGATTTAAACTCAATAGAAAAAAGCATAGTGTATGACTTTGAAGGAAAAAACAGAGCTTTCATAAAGATACAGGAGGGTTGCAACTTTAGGTGCAGCTACTGTATCATCCCGTATGTCAGAGGTGACGCAAGAAGCCAGGATGAAGAAAAGATTTTAAAGCAGATTGAGATACTTACGCAAAATGACTATAACGAATTTATCCTGACCGGTACAAACATAGGAAGCTACGGAAAAGACAAAGGCACAACTCTTGGCAAACTTTTAAAAAAGATTTCACTCATAAGAGGCGTCAAACGCATAAGACTTGGTAGTATTGAGCCTGTTCAGATAGATGATGACTTTAAAGAGATACTGGATGAGTGTTGGCTTGAGAGGCATTTACACATAGCTCTTCAACATACCAACGAAGAGATGTTAAAGATAATGCACAGAAGAAACAGTTTCAAAAACGATATAAAACTTTTTGAAGAGTTAAGTGACAAAGGTTTTGCTTTAGGGACTGACTTTATAGTAGGACACCCGGGCGAGAGCGAAGAGAGATTTGAAGACGGATATAAAAAACTTGAAATTTTACCTCTTACTCATATCCACTGCTTTACATACAGTAAAAGAGAGGGTACCATTTCAGCTTCTATGAAAGAGGATATCAAGGGAGATATAGCCAAGCTAAGACACACAAAAGTAACAAAACTTATAGAAGAGAAAAATTACAACTTTAGAAAAAGAGGCAATGAACCTCTTAAAGTATTAGTTGAAGAGTTTAAGGATGGTTACTTTACTGGTTTTGATCAGTTTTATAACAGAATCAGGATAAAATCAAGTAAAGATTTGCAAAATGAATGGCTTAAGATAAATGAATATGAGGTAAAAAAGGATATGAATTATGCTAGATTTTAAAAATAAAAAACTTATCTACAGCTTCATTGCCTTGATAGTTCTTTTGGCTCTGTTTGCGTTTGCATATGTTAAAAACCAGGCAAGCAGCATAAACTATGAAACATATCAACTGCTTCTTGACACAAATGATATACAA
>JALVWW010000302.1:0-340 GCA_027023175.1 Campylobacterales bacterium | reverse complement strand
GAACCAAACAGCAGGCTTTTGATATAGACAGTTTTATGAGCACCCCCATAAAGCCTGTAGTCTCAAATATAACTTTCAAAGATGTAGCAGGCATAAGTGAAGTAAAAGAGGAGCTTACAGAGATAGTTGACTTTTTAAGAAACCCGAGCAAATATAAAAATTTTGGTATCAAACTTCCAAAAGGCGTACTTTTGATAGGGCCTCCGGGTGTCGGAAAGACTATGATAGCAAAAGCAGTGGCAGGCGAAGCAAATGTACCGTTTTTTTACCAAAGTGGCTCATCTTTTGTGCAGATTTATGTAGGAATTGGAGCCAAAAGAGTAAGAGAACTTTTTGCTTA
>JALVWW010000301.1 GCA_027023175.1 Campylobacterales bacterium | reverse complement strand
ATAATGTTAGGCGTTGTAAATCTTTTTGCTTTGGTATCTATTGCCCCAGTAGATATAGGCGATAATCCTGGAATTACTGGTGTTATAAATGGTTCTTTAAACACAAATAGAGGAAATACAGAATCAGACAACTACTCAACAGGTATGAAATTATCTTATGATAACAATAAATCTTATCTAATGTGGGGTGAATTTGACTACTCTTATGGAGAGGCTAGTGGAGTTAAAAATGAAAATTCTATATTTTCACATATTCGATATATTCATAAACTAAAACAAGATTTTGATTGGGAAGTGTTTACACAGCTACAAAGCAATGAATTTACGCGAATAAATGAGAGATTTTTAGCAGGTGGTGGATTACGCATTCATTCAAGTAAAAAACCTTATGGAAATATATATTTTGGTTTTGGTGCTTTTTATGAATATCTAAATTATTCAACAACTACAGATCCAACTCAAAATAATATAAGAGGAAATTTTTACCTTGCATATAAAAAAGATTTTACTAAAGATACACAGTTGTCAGATATGGCATATTATCAACCAAAAATTGGAGATATTAGTGATTATATTATTTTAAATGCTCTTGAATTAAATATAAAAGTTTATAAAAAATTATATATTAGCTTTCTCATAAATTACAATAAAGATTCAAAACCTGCACAAGGTGTTAAGAGCGTTGATTTTTCTCAAACTACATCTTTTATTTATAAATTTTAAAGTATTTTATTAGGTATAATTACGACAATGAATAACTTTAACAAATATATAAAAGAGCATAATGAAAGCGAGATGCATCCAGCAGAACTCGCCAAACTACTTAAACATCTAAATGACAAAGATTTTAGTGAAGCAATTAAGCGTGTACCAAATGATTTAGTTGGTGATGTGGCACTTGCACTTCCAGATAGATATTTTGATGATGTTGTAGAAAATCTAAGTATTGATGAACTCTCTCATGCAGTAAGTGAATTAGAATCAGATGACCAACTAGAGTTTATGCAAGAGCTTGAAGATGTTGATGAAAATAAAGCTTCTCAAGTCTTTCACTCATTAGATGCTGAAGATAAACATGAAATTTCTGAACTAAAAAAGTATGATGAAGAACAAGCTGGTGCATATATGCAGCTTGAAGTATTTACAGCAAATGAAAATGAGATAGTTCAAGATGTCATCAAAAGATTTGCAAAATTAAGAAAAGCAAATGAAGTAGAAAATGTTCAAAATCTTTTTGTTGTAGATAAAGAGAATAGACTTTTATATAGCATTGGTTTAGACGATCTACTTATTTTTGATTTTTCAAAAACAATTAAAGACAATAAAGAAGTTAGTGAGGAATCATTTGATTCTAAGGTTGCAATGGATACAGAAGATATTAAAGAGGTTGTAAACTATTTTAAAGAGTATGATTTATCTGTTATCCCTGTTATAAACAAAGATGGTATTTTACTTGGGCGTATTACTTCTGATGATATTTACGATATTATCAATGAACATGCAACAGAACAGATGTATAACCTTGCTGGTGTTGATGATGAAGCAGAAGAGGATGAAGATATTATAAAAGC
>JALVWW010000300.1 GCA_027023175.1 Campylobacterales bacterium | reverse complement strand
GGTTACTGGTGAAGTTTCTTATGATCCTGTTAATCACGAGAAAATGGTAATTGAGCGTGAGAATAAAATTAAAGAAATACAAAAATACATCCCAGAACTTAAAGTTGACGGACCGGATAGTGGAGATTTATTAGTAGTAGGATGGGGTGGAACATATGGTCACTTACATACTGCTGCAGAAGAATTACGAAAGGAAGGCTATACAATCAGTCACGCTCAATTTAATTTTATTAATCCATTACCTGCTAACACAGAAGAAGTTTTCAGCAAATTTAAACGTATTTTGATTGCTGAAATGAACCGCGGACAATTCTTCCGCTACTTAAGAAGCGAATTCCCTCAATTTAATTATGTTCAATACACTAAAGTTCAAGGTATTCCATTTACAGTTTCTGAACTTAAAGAAGCTATCAAAAAAAATCTGGAGGACTAAGCCATGGCTGAAACAAAACAAACTCCAAAATACACTTTCAAGGATTTCCAAAGTGGCCAGCAAGTTCGCTGGTGTCCAGGATGCGGCGATACTGCAATTTTACGCGCCGTACAAACAGCATTTGCTAAAATGGGAATCCCTAAAGAAAAATTCGTTGTTGTATCCGGTATCGGATGCTCTTCCAGGTTCCCTTACTACATGGCTACTTATGGTATACACGGTATCCATGGCCGTGCAGGCGCTTTGGCTACAGGAATTAAGCTGGCAAATCCCGACCTTTCTGTATGGCAGATTACTGGCGACGGTGACGCTCTGGCTATCGGTGGTAACCACTTTATCCACGAAATACGCCGTAATATTGACGTAAACGTATTGCTTTTCAATAACAGAATTTACGGTTTAACAAAAGGGCAATATTCCCCAACTTCACCTAAAGGTGCTATTACTAAAACTTCTCCATACGGTACAATCGAAGATCCGTTCAATCCAGGAGCTTTGGCAATCGGAGCAGGCTCAACTTTCTTTGCACGTGGTATAGATGCTAACCTTAACCTGAACGTAGAAATTTTACTTCAGGCTGAAGCACACAAAGGCACTTCAATTGTTGAATTCTTACAAAACTGCGTTATCTTTAATAATGGCGCTTATAAAGATCTTACTGATAAGGATAAGAAAGACGAAAATACAATTATTATTCGTCATGGAGAAAAGATGATTTTCGGTAAAAACAAAGACAAAGGTTTAATCCTGGATGAAAAAGGTAAGATTAAAGTAGTTAAAATAGGAGAAAACGGCATAACAGAAGATGATATTTTAGTACATGATGCTCATGAACCAGATCCATTCATTCATTTGCAATTAGCTAATTTACAACATCCTGTAGTTCTTGGCGTGATACGTGAAGTTAGAAAAGAAACTTACGAAGAGGCTCTTATGCGCCAAATTAAGGAAGTACAGGAAAAGAGCTCTATTTCTACAGTTAAGGACCTACTTTACAGTGGAAATACCTGGGAAGTTAAATAAAAAGTAAATTTGCACATACAAAAAAGAGGCTGTCCAAAAAGAGGCAGCCTCTTTTTGTTTTTACCTTTTGGATAAGGTAAAAATAGTCCATTTACTTTTATTTGTTGAACATATAAA
>JALVWW010000299.1 GCA_027023175.1 Campylobacterales bacterium | reverse complement strand
GCTATAAAAGTTCCAGCTTTTTTTAAAAACATTTTTGTTTTTATCCATAGATCCATAAAAAGAGACTTCATAGAGGGAAATCTATAAGGCGGTATCTCCATCACAAAAGGCTCCGGCTCACCTTTAAAAAGTACCATTCTTAATATTTTTGCTACTACAAGTCCTATCATTGCTCCACCGATATATATAGCAAAAAGAACATTTCCGGGGTTGTGTTTGGCAAAAAAAGCAGCAATAACCAACACATATATAGGAAGTCTAGCTCCACAACTCATAAATCCAAGAACAAGCATCGTAATGATCCTATCTTTTGGATTTTTAAGAGTTCTTGCCGCCATATATGCCGGAACCGTACAACCAAATCCACTAACTAACGGAACAAAAGCTTTACCCTGTAAACCAAATCTTTTTAAAAAACCGTCCATCAAATATGCTGCTCTTGCCATATAGCCTGTTTGTTCAAGCAAATTGATACCTAAAAAAAGTATTAAAATATTTGGCAAAAACATAACAATTGCACCAACTGCAGGTATAACACCTTCTGTTAGCATAGAGTTAAATTCACCTTTTGGCAAAATCTCAGCTATATAGTTTGCACTACTACTAAAAAACCAATCTATCCAATTCATCGGAATATTACCAAGCTCAAATGTAAGTTGAAAAAGTCCCCACATAAAAAATAGAAATATAGGAAGCCCAAGTATTGGGTGTATAAGAATATTATCTATTTTTTCACTTAAGCTCTCTTCTATCTCAGGAATTTTTAGTGCTTCCATTTGTAAGTTATGTGCAAGTGCCGCTCTTTCATTGGATAGTATATCTGTTGTACTCTCTTCGTCAAACTCGGCTTCTAGCTTTTTATACATCTTTTCAAGCATATCATGTGCTTCTATCCACACAGGCAGATCATGAATGATTTTGTATATATTTTCATCTCTGTCAAGAAGTCGGATAGCTATAAATCTAGCATAGTCCAAATCTTTAAAATGAGGAGATTTTTTTAAGATAGAAACTAATTTTTCTATGCGAAGCTCAACTCTCTCACTATAATATATCTTATTTTTATATTTTGGAGCTTCATAAACTTTTATAACACTCTCAACTATCTCATCAACTCCTTTATGCTCTTTTGCTGAAGCCAAAACGACAGGGATACCAAGCAGTGTTTCAAGTTTGTTCTTATCTATACTTCCGCCTTTTGCCTCTATCTCATCAACCATATTTAAAACAAGTACCATTTTTTTATGCATATCAAGAAGTTGCAGTGTAAAGATAAGATTTCTTGAGAGTGTATTTGCATCTACTATATTTATGATAACATCATACTCTTCACCTATAAGATAATTTTTACTTACTTGCTCTTCAGGTGTATAGGCATTTAGCGAATAAATTCCCGGCAAATCTACCAAATCTATTTCATAATCATCTTTTTTAATATTGACCACTTTAGTATCAACTGTAACTCCTGAAAAATTACCTGTGTGAAGTCTAGCATCACCTATAGCATTTAATAAAGACGACTTGCCTACATTTGGCTGTCCTGCAACTACAGCTTTGATATACTTACTCATTTATCAACTTTTACTAAAATATTTTGAGCCTCTTCTTCTCTTAATCCAACTTTTGTGCTACCTGCCATCACATCCCAAGTTTGCTTAGCAAGAGTGTGCTTTAAGACTTTTATATTTGCTCCTTTTACTATACCCATTGCACTAAGTCGTCCTTTTATAGGCTCTTGTGCGGTTACTTTAGCTACTATCGCACTATCACCTATCTTTAAGTCTGATACTTTTTTCATCTAACAACCTTTCAAAAATAGGAGTAATGATATGAAAGTCTTTGGTTTAGATATAAAAAACCATCTAAATCCTAAATCCTAAATCCTAAATCCTAAATCCTAAATCCGAATATTATCAAAAAAGAACTTAATAAACATTTAAAGTGATAATCATTATCAATAAATAGTATTTATGTATGCTTAAAGGTTAGAGATTTTTCACTATAGCCAAAGCCATGGTGAAAAATCTCCATCTTGTATCCAACACTTTCTCTTTTAGTTCAATTTATAATATGGTGTGTAAAGTCAATAAAGGGTATCCCTAAAAAGAGAAATCTTTTAAAGCGATATTTACATACCGGCTTTGGCGGTTATCAAATCTAATACTTTTGACATCTTAGGTATTACGCCACATCCTTTAAGATCAAATCTCTTTTCTAATGCTTTTGGATTTAGATACTCTATTTTTACTTTATTACTATAATCTTTATAAACCAAAACTCTTATAGGAAGAGCGATAGCGGCATGTATATCTCTAAGCATTATCCTAGTACCTAATTTTGCATTGCCGAATATGATAACTTTGGCTTTAAGCATATCATAGCCTACTTTTTTTGCATTTGCTTTATGATCTATGATGCCAAAAACTTGCATACCTTTTGACTTGACAATATTTTCTATCTTTTGGATAGTTTTATCAACTGAATTTTTACTATCCTTGATGATGTAATCCCCTGCATTTAAAACTGTTATGCAGAGTAAAGTAATTAAAAATATTTTTAGCTTCATTGATACTCCTTAAATTTTTTCTTATTATACTATGCTATAGTGCCTTGTTGGTGCTATTTTTTAAACAGACAAATAAAAAGAAAATTTTATTTTACCTTTTTACTCAAAAGAGTATAATAGTCAAAAAAGTAAAGGCTTACCGTGCAGTTTCATAGTATACTTTTTGATACTAAAGTTAAAACTGATACTTATGCACCAGACTCTACTCTACTAAAAGATACCAACCTTGACCAAATTATAAAAACTATTATCTCACATAAAAAAGATTTTGATATAGAACACTTTTTTTACTTGTTGTGTGATAATATAAAAACTATCAATTACAGACAAAATGTGATAAAGGATTTACAAAGAGATAAATTTTATGTAAAAGTAGATGAATTTTCTCAAAAAATTCTAAAAACCAAAAGATACCAAAAAATCATAAAAAAATTCGATGAAGAGATATATAAAAAAAGTTGGTTTTTTCAAATGGTGGTTGAATTTAACAAAGCAGTTTTAGAGTTTTTATCTGTTTTAAACAAATCCAATATAACTTCAGAAGGTTTTACCCTTTTAAAAAAATATATAACAAACTATATAAAAAGTGATGATTTTATTTCTATGCAAAAAGATATGCACTCTTTACAAGAAGAGCTATCTTCCATAACTTATGATATAACCATTGATGGACTTACTTTCAGGGTAAAAAGATATGAGAATGAGGAAAATTATGCAAAAGATGTCAGCGAATTATTTAAAGAATTTGAACAAAATGAACAATATGAAACCCTCATTTCCAAAAATACAAATGAAAATAAAAATCATGAGGGTTTCTCTTGCCAAAGGCAAAGCTTTAGTGAGAGGAATTTTGGTTGGAATTCATTTCCAATCAAAAGGAGATTGTTAAATGAAAAAATAGAGTGCCACTACGAAAAAAATAGGGGCACAAATCATGTCAATGCCAAGATATTAGAGTTTGTCAGCAAGCTCTATCCTGAAACTTTTAAAAAACTTGATGATTTTTATAAAAAGCATGCGGATATCATAGATGAAACTATCCTTACTTTTTCACAGGAAGTGCAGTTTTACATATCATATATAAACTATATAGAAGATATAAAAGATAATAGTATCGACTTTTGCCTGCCAAAACTTCAAACTGAAGAAAAAACTGTTGATGTAAAAAAGGGATTTGACTTGGCACTCGCGTATAACCTGAGAAATAAAAATGAAAAAACAGTTACAAATGACTATCTTTTTACAAATGGCAAAAGAATTATGGTAGTCTCAGGAGCCAATCAGGGAGGTAAGTCAACTTATGCAAGAGCATTTGCCCAAATTGCATACCTGTCAAAACTCGGTCTTTTGGTACCTGCAAAAGAGGCAAATTTATATCTATTTGACAAAATCTTTACCCATTTTGAAAAAGAGGAGAAAGTTTTCTCCTTAAAAAGTAAACTTCAGGAAGATTTGACAAGGGTCCATCAAATACTGCTCTCTTCAACACCTAAAACCCTCATCATTTTAAATGAAATATTCTCTTCCACCTCTTTCCGGGATGCTCTTTTTTTAAGTAGAGAAATCATAAATAGCATAGACAAACTAGATGCGTTTTGCATATGGGTAACTTTTATAGAAGAGTTAAACCAAATGAGTGATAAATGTATAAGCATGGTCTCTCAAGTGGATATGAACGATATAAATAAAAGAACATATAAAATCCTACCCAAAGAGGCTGATGGCAAAGCTTATGCTGCAACCATAGCTGACAAATATCACTTGAATTATGAGCAGATCCTACAAAGGATTGAACCATGAGGGTATTTTTGATGTATAAAAATAAAGACTTTGATGATAAGGCAATTTTGCCCTTTAATAGTGGCACACTTGTAAATGATCTTGGTCTGGAAGCTCTGTTTGAAGCTATGTCAAACGGTGATGAATTTATTTATGATGTAACAAAAGTATCTATTTTAAATACTCTGACAAACAAAGAAGATATTCTCTACAGACAAGAGGTATTGAAAGATTGTTTAAACAACAAACAGACAGTAAAAGATATATATACCTTGACACTAAAATCTATAGAAAAAAAACATGAAAATCTGCTGGGTATTTTTGGCAGGTTTCCGGGCTCACTCTTAAGCAGCAGTGTTGCACTGCTTGATATGTACTTTGATATACTAAAAGAGCTTCGAGAAATTACAGATACTCATCATAAGAAATTTAATTCAAAAGGATTTAAAAGATTTTTCAAGATGATTCAAGATGAGTTAAGTGATGAATATATAAAAAATGTCAAAGAGCATTTAAAAGAACTTAGGTTCAAAAAAGGGGTGCTTGTCAGTGCAAAACTGGGATATGCCAATGAAGGCATAAACTACACTCTAAGAAGAGATAAATATGCTCTAAAAAATTGGCTTGGCAAGGTTTTTGCCAAAAAGCCAAAAGAGTACAGCTACACTTTACATCCAAGAGATGATACGGGAGCAAACATACTAAGAAATATAAGAGATGAGGCACTTTATGATGTTGCCTTGTCATTAAGCCATTCAGCCAGACATGTGGATAACTTTTTTAAACTCTTAAGAAAGGAGTTGGCTTTTTATCTTGGATGTATTAATTTAAGCAAAATTTTACAAAATAGAAATATCCAAAGCACTTTCCCGAAAGTTTGTGACGAAGAAGAGTTTAAACTTTCCTCAAAAGGGATTTGTGACATCTCTTTGGCATTGATTTTAAAAAAAGAAGTAATACCCAATGGCTTAGAGGCTGACAAAAAAAAGCTTGTCATTATAACCGGAGCCAATCAGGGAGGAAAAACCACATTTTTAAGAAGTATCGGTATCTCATTCTTGATGATGCAGTGTGGTATGTTTGTGTCGGCAAAACAGTTTGAAGCAAGTGTAAGCAGCGGAATTTTTACCCACTTTAAAAAAGAGGAGGATAAAACACTAAAAAGTGGAAAGTTTGATGAAGAGCTTTCAAGGATGAGTCAAATCATAGAGCACATCCACCCATATGCACTCATACTTTTTAATGAATCTTTTGCTTCAACAAACGAGTTTGAAGGCTCTCAAATAGCAAAAGAGATAGTGCAGGCACTGCTAAAAAAAGATATAAGAGTAATTTATGTAACTCACATGTATGAATTATCCAACTACTTTTATCAAAACAGACTAGATAAAACTCTCTTTTTAAGAGCAAACAGAAAAAAAGATGGACAAAGAGACTTCAAGATACTTCCGGCTCCTCCTTTGCAAACAAGTTTTGCAAAAGATGTGTATAAAATGGTAATGAATGTCCATTAGCTTTTTAATATATTTTTTTTGTTATAATCTATCAAGGACTACTCTAAAAACCTATACATTGATAGAAGCAAGAAAAAGGGTAAGATTTTGCAAGAGAAATTTGAAGGACTACTCGTAGGTAATTCGAAAATTTATCTTGTGAAAGATTGCCCATATAAACGCTTCCCTTTGGGCTTTATGAGGTTTTATATATACTTCGTTAGAGTTTCTTGAATTAGCCTTGTCTTGTACTACAAAACTCTGTCTTGTCTGTAAAAAACCTCATAAAGCTATCAGTGCATAGGTTTTTAGAGTAGTCCTTAATATATTATTAATCAAGGCTATATATCATGATAATAAAAGTTGCACTTATCCAACAAGCTTTTCAAGGTAGCAAACAAAAAACTATAGAAAAAACTTTGAAACTTTTGCAAAAAGCAAAAGATAAAGATGTCAAGCTTATAGTGCTTCAAGAGTTACATCAAGATAGATACTTTTGTATCAATGAAGATACAAACAACTTTGAAAAAGCAGATAGTTTTCAAAAAGATATAGAATTTTGGAGTAGTATTGCCAAAAAGTATGAAATAGTTTTAGTAACTTCTCTTTTTGAGAAAAGAGCTCCCGGACTTTACCATAATACTGCAGTGGTTTTTGAAAAAGATGGGAACATTGCGGGAAAGTATAGAAAGATGCACATACCTGATGATCCGGGATTTTATGAGAAATTTTACTTTACTCCGGGTGACTTGGGATTTGAACCGATTGATACAAGTGTGGGCAAACTTGGCGTTTTGGTGTGTTGGGATCAGTGGTACCCTGAAGCCGCCAGAATTATGGCACTAAAGGGGGCAGAGATATTTATATATCCTACTGCCATAGGATGGTTTGACGAGGACAGTGATGAAGAAAAACAAAGACAGCTTGATAGTTGGATTACCATACAAAGATCTCATGCTATTGCCAATGGACTGCCTCTGATATCAGTCAATAGAGTAGGATTTGAGAAAGATGATAGCAAATGTTTGAATGGGATTAGATTTTGGGGGAACTCTTTTGTCTGTGATGCAGGAGGAGAGGTGCTTTGCAGACTCGATGAGAAAAGCGAAATATGCCAAATAGTCTCTATAGATACAACTCATACCAAAAAAAGAAGAGACATTTGGCCATTTTTAAGAGACAGACGAATTGACAGCTACCAAACCCTCCTTAAAAGATATGATGATTAACTGATTTCACCATTAATTTTGGGACTGAATTTTTGCTCTTTTTACATCCATATAAAAAGCAAAAGCCTCCTCTTTTTTTGGAGTAGCTTTTTCATTGATGGCAACTTGTATCTCTTTATTGTATTTTTTCACATAGGTCAAAAAATCTTTTTTTGTTTTGCCTCTTAAAATACTTTTTGCTACTTTTATGGTACTTGCGGGATTTATGGCATGATTGTTTTTATAAAGTCCAAAGTGCAAATGCGGACCGGTACTCAGTCCTGTTGAGCCGACATATCCTATGGTTTTGCCTTTTTTGACATATCTTCCCCTTCTGATACCTCTTGCAAATCTTCTTAAGTGTCCGTAAAGAGTCTTATACCCACCCGCATGTCGCATAATGACACAGTTTCCATATCCACCTTTTCTACCGGCAAATATCACCCTGCCGTCACCCGCGGCATGTACTGGGGTGCCTATCGGTGCAGCAAAGTCAATTCCAAGATGAGCTCTGTATCTGTGAAGTATAGGATGCCATCTTTTATATGTAAATCTGTCTGAAATCCTTGTGTATCTGCAAGGCTGAGCAAGGAAAAAGCCTTCTAATTCTTTTCCTTTTTCATTATAGTATCTTCCTTTATATCTGTAGATATAGTGTTTGACTCCTCTTGTTTCTATCATTGAAGCTTCTATAACAGGATTGCCAAGCTGTCTTCCAAGTCTTACTTTTTGTGTATATATTACAACTAGTTGATCGCCTTTTCGAATATCTCTTTTAAAATTTATACTGTTTTTATACGACTGTATAAATTCATTTGCCAAGAGGTAATTATTGGTTGATTTTATTATGTCATTATAAGGCGAAGTTTCTATCTCAGTTTCAAGTATTTTATGTTTTGTTTCATAAATGATAGGCAGTAAATTTACAAAATATTTCCCGTTATCTTTGCCTATATGTATCTGCAACTCTTCTCCGACAGGTATCAAAGCCTGCTCAATACTACCATTGTCATCTTGAAGTATCTGATACCTAGTTCCTGCAATTATCTCTGATGTAAGCTCTTTATCACCGGTATCAAGATTGTAATAGAGCTTGAGTGGTATTTTGTGGTCTTCTAAAAAATTTAGAAATGTTTTTCCTTTTTCCCATTTTTGTTCAACTAATTTTGTAGCGCCAAACAAATAGCTGCCTATAATTAATAATATTATTAAAACTGTTCTTGACATATTATTCTACTAACCTTCTATCTTTTTTTGGAATTATACCTTTTTGTTTTTTCAAAAGCAATTTTTAATCCACTTTTAGTATAATATCACAATTATTTACGAAAGGTTTTTATGAAAAAAATATTTTTTTCTCTTTTTTTACTGAGTCTAACACTTTTAAATGCAAAATTTTTGGAGTATAAGGCAAAAATCCTATCTATTGACGGCAATATTGCAACTCTGAAAAATTCACCGGATGTAAAAATCGGCTCAAGCGGGGTAGTTGTGCACAGTTACTCAAAACAGCACTCTACCATAGTGGCAAAAGTTATAGTTGTAGATAAAAACAGTGATTATATAAAAGTAAGATTTAGAAAATTTGGTGACTTAAAACAAGATGTTTTACCTGTTCCAATGATACTACCGACTACCGGCGATACAGTGATACTTAACTATTTGTACAACCATGCTTTGGCAATTGCACCAAACTATAAAACCTACAAAGAAGTTACCACAAAGCATAGTGATATAAACTGGCTTCATCCTGACCTTTTTGCGGCAAAACTTTTTGCCGACAGCAACCCTTCACCAAACAGGGAAGATTTTCAAAATATGTGTAAAGATTACTCATTTTCACTTCTTTATTTCGCTATCAATCAAGAGGGCTACTTTGTTGACTGCAATAGCTTTAAAGTCTTAAAACAAGAAAAACTAAATACGAAAGAAAATAAAATTATAGTACCTTTTTATTCCAGAATAAAAGATATAGATGCTTCATGGTTTAGCTTTGGCAAATCAAAGATAACTGACTATAATAATTACTACAAAATGCTTTTGAGATAAAAAATGACTAAAAAAGATATAGAGTTTTTTCAAAACTTAGTAGGCAAAGAGAACGTTTATGATGACAAAGCTCATTTATTAGCCTACTCTTATGATGCTACCAAAAATAGATATGAACCTGATGCGGTAATTTTTCCTAGAGATGAAAATGATGTAAGCAATATTCTTAAATACTGCAATAAAAATAAAATAGTCATTACTCCAAGAGGTGCAGGTAGTGGTTTTACAGGTGGAGCACTTCCGGCAAATGGCGGTATAATGCTCTGTTTTGAAAAACATATGAATAAAATCCTTGAAATTGATATGCAAAATATGGTTGCAAGAGTTCAGCCCGGAGTAATAAACAGAGACTTACAAAATGCGGTTGAAGAGGTGGGTCTCTTTTACCCACCGGACCCTGCCAGTCAAGACTACTCTACTCTTGGAGGAAATGTCAGTGAAAATGCAGGCGGCATGAGAGCGGCAAAGTATGGTATCACAAAAGACTTTGTCATGGCTTTAAGAGCGGTTTTACCAAACGGTGAAATCATAAGAGCCGGTAAAAAAACTATAAAAGATGTCGCAGGATACAATATAGCTGGTATCTTGATAGCAAGCGAAGGTACTTTGGCGGTTATTACAGAAATAACTCTGAAACTTTTGGCAAAACCTGCTCTAACCAAAACTGCCATGGGAGTATTTAATAGCGTAGAAGATGCTATGAATGCTGTTTTTAAAACGATGGCAAGCGGAGTAACTCCTGTAGCTATGGAATTTTTGGACAATTTAAGTATAAGAGCCGTTGAAGAGAAGTTTCATAAAGGTTTACCTGTAAATGCGGGAGCTATCTTGATATGTGATGTGGACGGTGATATAGATATAGAGCTTGATATGCAGCTTGAAAAGATAAAAAAGGGCTTCAGTGAAAACGGCTGCACAAACTTTGTGATAGCAAAAGATAAAAATGAAGCAAATGATTTGTGGTTTGCAAGAAGAAATGCCAGTCAAAGCATCACCATATATGGAAGCAAAAAACTAAATGAAGATATAACGGTTCCTAGATCTAAACTTCCTGAAGTTTTGCAAGGTATCACAGAAATTTCTAAAAAATATGGTGTAAAGATACCATGTTTTGGTCATACGGGTGATGGAAATGTACATGTCAATGTCATGGTTGACGGCAGCAATGAAGAGGAGCTTAAAAAAGGACATGATGCCATAGTAGAAGTTTTTAAGTTAGCAGTCAAACTCGAAGGTACTCTTAGCGGTGAGCATGGTATAGGTTTAAGCAAAGCTCCTTTTATGGATATTGCTTTCAGTAAAGCCGAGATGGAGCTTTTTAGATCCATTAAAAAAGCTTTTGATCCAAACAATATACTAAATCCGGGTAAAATGGGACTTTGAAAGTAAGATTTGAAAAAGTAAAATTTTTTCTCAAAGAGTTTAGAGACAAGGATTTATTGCATTATGCTTCAAGTCTTAGTTTTCACACTATTTTAGCTCTCATTCCCATTCTTCTTATATCACTTTCCATATTTACAAAACTACCCAGTTTTAAAAAATACTATGAACTTATAAAACATTTTATATTTTCTTCACTGATGCCAAGCCAGCAAGAAACCATTTCAGCTTATATAGACAAATTTTTAAACAATACTTTAAATATGGGAATTATCGGATTTATATTTGTCATATATGTTTCAGTTATGTTTTTTATGGATTATGAGTATATCGTTAGTAAAATTTTTAAAACCGAACCTAAAAGCTTTTGGCAATCCATCTCAACATACTGGACACTTGTAACTCTCCTTCCTATGGGTATAGGAGTATCATTTTTTGCATCAAGCAAAATACAACATATCTTAAACTCTTACCAATACACAAGTTGGATAAATATACTTGTTTTACTTCCTTTTTTTATCTTTTGGATGCTCTTTTTTATCATGTATATGATCTCCATCAATACCAAAGTTGATACCAAGATAGTACTTCTTTCATCATTTATAGCTTCAACTATTTGGTATGTTTCAAAGACAGCTTTTATATACTATGTTAGTTACAATAAAACCTATACAAGTATCTACGGCTCATTTAGCACTATAATGTTTTTCTTTATTTGGATATATTTTTCTTGGGTTATTTATATCTACGGATTAAAGATATGCTATCTTTTAAATAGAGTACATCAAAACAATTAAACTCCTAAAATCAAGTCTTAAGCTACAATCAGTTATAATAAATTATTATAACTGATAGCTGTATTACTATTAGTAATTATTATAATAAGGAGTTAAAATGAATGTATTACACCCTCCATTTGTACATTTTGTCATAGCACTTCCGTTTGCTGCACTGTTTTCACAAATCACATATCTAGCTACCAAGGATACCACATATTCAAAGGCAACTACAAGAATATTAGCCTTTGCCCTATTGATATCTTTCTTTGCTATATATGGTGGCATAACAGATGCACAAAAGATACTGAGTGATGGGAATATTTTAGGCTATGGAAAAGCCATACTTAAGTCACACAAGACATTTGGCATCATAACTGTCATCATACTTGCTATAACAACTATATTAAAATGGTATGCTTTGGATAAAAAATCTTTTATGCTTGAAAAGCTTTCTTTGTCGCTGATTATCATAACCATTTTAGCAACACTCTATCAAGGAAATATGGGTGGAAAACTTGTTTATAAATACTCTGCAGGTATAGATAATAAAATCATACAACTAAGAAGCAGCGAAGCCAAACAACCTTAGAAACCTAGAAGCTTTTTCCTTATCTTGGGATTGGTTAAGTTTTCACCTCTTAACATTTTCAGTCTCATCTCTTCAAAAGGGATGAGCTTCTTTTTGGTACTATTTTTTTCATAAGCTCCAAAACCGTAACGCATAGGAGTACTGTCTGTCATAGTATATTTTGCTTTTTTAGCGTCTATCCACCTGTGAGTATCATCACTATAAGTCCAAAGTTTTACATCTTTAGTATTGTATTTGTTTTTATGAAGCCATTTTATCATACATCCCGGATCATCAAAAGCAAAAGCTCTTCCATCTTTTAAAATTACTTCACAAGAGTGTGCCATCTTTTCAACTTCCATACCACATTCAGGATCCATTGTAACACCAAGCTTTATAGGTACAGGCTTGCCATCCTTGCTAACAAAAGTCCCCACTTCTCTCTTCTCACATCCACTAAAAACAAATAAAACAACTAATACAACAAGTAGCAATCTCATTTTCATTCAATCTCCCATTTCAAAAACCTTCACCCTTCTACCTTCAGCCTTATCCCCTTGTCACCTTACCACCTTTACCCCTGCCTGAGCCGAAGACTCAGGTGAGCCATACCCCATTTCTTATATAATAAACTATGGGATAAGCTGTTGCAATAATAACATAAAGAGTATTAAAGATTAAAGAAACTTTGCCAAATATTGTTTCTTTTTTATTTGTAACTAACACTATATATCTTGCCAATGCACTAAAAGTACCTACAAAAAGTGTTGTATATAATACATACCCTATATAATGATAATCACTTTGAAGCATGCAAAATGGACAATGATGCGTAGGAAGTTCATATATATATGTTCCAAAAAAAGCGATAAGTGATATGATAGAAGTTATGACAAACAAAATATTCATTAAAGCATAATATAGCGGATTTCTGAGCTTGTATGTCAAAAGTAAAAGTATAAAATTGAGATAAAAAACCGATACTATCAAAGAGTTTGGTAACGATAAAATAGATGAGATATATGACTTGCTTGCAGCCGAAAAAACTGTACCGCAACAACTTACTATCTTAGCGGGGTCTAATGAAAAAAACTCCATTACTTCTAAAATTATTTCACTCATTAAAAAAAAGTATATAATAATGAAAAAAAAGAATTTTATCTTTGTGTAAGGCATTTTCTCATTTTCAAGATCAACTCTGTTTAAAACAAGCCATGAACTAAAGAGATACAGATCTATTATCTTTACTATCATTGCATAAAATCCGTAAACAGTAGAATTTACCACACCAACTGCACACATAGCTCCCGGTATATACACTGAAAGCTTATCTTGAACATATATAAAATATAAAAAAAGTGGCAGCTTGATAAAAAGTATATATTTGATAATAGTAGCAACTAAATAGCTTTGCTTTTCAAGTTTGTACTGAGTTGTAGTAGTTGCATTTATATCCCATTTTAGCACTATCTTTATGCTTAAAATAAATGCAATTGTCCCAAAAAAAGCAAATATCGCATCTATAATGAGTATTGCTAATACATCAGGAGTGATAAGGTTCACTTTATTTCACCTTTGACTATCTCTATCTCCTTATCTACAATATCAAGATCAAAAAAGATAGGATCATGGGTTGCGATCACAATCGTTCTTTTATCATCTTTTAACTCTTTTAAAAAAGTTAAAAAATCTCTTGAAAGCTTTGCATCAAGATTTGCCGTTGGCTCATCAGCAAGGATGATCTTAGGATCGTTAACTAAGGCTCTAGCGATAGCTACTCTTTGCTGTTCGCCTCCTGAAAGGCTTTTTGCTAGTTCATTTTTTTTATGATCTATGGAAAATTTTTTCATACTCTCAAGCGCCTTTTCGTCTATCTCTCTCTTACTTAAATTTGATGGCATCAATGGAAGTATTACATTTTCATATACACTAAGAGTTGGTATGAGATTGAATTTTTGAAATATAAAACCGATACTCTCTCTTCTGTAGATTGAAGCAAAATTATCAGGCAATTTGGCTATCTTTTTACCATCCACTTCCACATCACCGCTTGTCGGCTTTAAAAGGGCTGCTAGTATAGATAAAAGTGTACTTTTTCCACTACCGCTTGGTCCTTTTAAAAGAGCTAGCTCCTGATCTTCAATATGAAAACTTATATCTTTCAAAGCTACTGTTTCATTAACTTTGCCCTGATTGAAAATCTTATATACTTTATCAACTTTTATCATCTTATCACCTCATCGGCTTCTAAAGTTGCCGCAAACCACGATGGTATAATGGTTGCTGCTATATAGAGTGGAACCGTTGCAAAAAATATAAGAGTAATTGTTCCAAAATCAAAGCTAAATGGAAGATCAAATGGAGGTTTTAGAACTGAGTATCCGGTAAATATATCTTTTAGTATTGGTGCATTTAAAAAATAGACATAAAAAATTGAAAAAGTTACCGCACTAAAAAATGCTATAAATGAGAGTATAAAAGCTTCATAAAATTTTTGAAGTATTATATCGCCTATTTTCCAGCCAACAGCTTTTTGTACTCCTATCTCTCTTTTTTCATCGCTGCTTAGACCGCTTGTTTTATCATATATAATGATAAAAAAAGTAAATAAAGCCACAATAAAAAGGGCCAAAAATATACCGCTTTTATAGTCAAATATATTATTGTATGAAATTCTCAAATCATCTTTGGTAATAACTCTAAAATCTGGATACATTAGCCTTATTTTAAGTGCAATTTCGCTTATCTCTTTGGGATTTGGAATTCTCAATGTTATATCTGTAGCTTTATCTTCATTCATTCCAAAAATTTCTCTTGCATTTTCATTGCTTAAAAGTATGATGTCATTTGATTCTAGAATAGTGCTGCCTTTAAAAGTTCCTGAGATATAGACTTTTTTAAAGTCTCCATTGGGCTTTATGAAGTTAAAATATTTATCATAATAACTCTTTTGCAATATTTTTTTAACTCCAACTCCAACTATCATAGTGTCATTTTTATCAAAGAGAGTTTCATCATATTTATCTACTACTTTTTGAATAGATTTTTTATAATTAGCATCAAATCTGCTCACACCTACTACAGCAAAATTTGCTCCGGCATTTTTAAAGTAATAGTATCCCCAAACCCTTGGAGCTACTTCACTAACTCCTGCTATTTGTGATAATTTATCAACAACATCCAAACTTATATCTTGCTGCCTTCCTGCTTGAAGTTTTTGTATGGTTATATCAGGCAAGGAATCTACCGTAAAAGATAACTCTTTTTTTATAGAATTGGATATAAAAAATATACTGGAAAGTAAAAAGATAAGTATAAAAAATATAATAAGTATAAAGATATTTTTTGAACCTCTCCTCTTAATAGCGCTTAGTGCATATTCAAAAAGTAAAAGATTTAGCAGTCTCATTTTTGTATAACCTTACAGGGGGTATTTTTAAGTAGTGGCGAAGGAGCATAAGCATAAGTCGTAACAAAGTAGCTAACTCCTTCAGGGTCTTCACTAAATATGGAAAAAATATCACTTAAACTTCTATGTCTTATATATTTTGCCTCAGTCGAAAGTGCAATATCAGGCAATCCCACTTTTGCAACAAAAGCTCTCTTTTGCTCAATTTTTTTATCTTTAAAAGCAAGATACCCCACCTCAAAACAAAAAAATATAGCTATAAAGCTTACAAATAAAGCAAACAACTTAAAATTATTACTCATTCAACCCTCTCAATCCCAAACCCTACAACCTCAATACTAAATCCTAAGTCCTAATCACTTTTTTCATCAAGTGACCAGACAAGGTCATCATTTAGTTCATCAAATCTCTTTATAAATTTTCCAAAATGATCTTTTTTAAAGTTTTGTGCCTCTTTGAGTGTCTTAAAAGGTATAAGCTCATTACCCATGGGCCCTAGCACATTGCTCCAAAAAACATAATAAGCCTTTTTTGCATCTATACCTTTTTGGGTATAATAGTCAGTTACAACCATTTTAGTGATACTTTTTCTAAATTTTTTTATATCAAATTTACCATAGTCGTCAGGATTGAAATAAAATTTCATCATATCTTTTACGCCATCAAAACTAAAGTGATGAATTTTTCCATCTTTCTTAAAGTATATTTGAGCTGCCCATCTTGGATATTTATAGACAAACATACCGCAGACGGGACACTTCTCGCTCTTGTGAACCACCACATTTCCAAAATCTTTTTTTTCTCCACCTCTTTTTATATCCCACAGATAAAGAGAAACTGCCAAAAGTTGTTTGGGCTTTAGTTTTTTACACAAATGCTTATCTTGTATAGCTTTTTGTAAAGATGAAATATTACTAAATTTACTTGGGTCTATTTGCTTGCAAATCTTTTGATAAATTTTCTTACCCATAGGATAATAAACCACTTTTTTTTGAGCATCAGTGATAGCGAACAAAGAAGTAAATAAAAGTAAAAAGATAAGTAATTTTTTCATAATTTTCCCCTATGATAAAGATAAGATAAGACTATACCAAGCAAGTGTTAATTATTTGTTAAATTTAAAAAGTCAGAGCCTAGAGTTTATAGCTTGGAGCAAATCCTAAATCCTAAATTCTAAGCCCTAAATTCTATTTATTAAATATCTAGATATTTGATAAGTCCTTTAGAAATCCTGGAAAAAGGAAGTACTTTTGTTCCTCCATATTTAGCTTCAAAAAGTTTTACTGTTGTTCTATCAGCAAATGGTATCAAATCATCACCTTTGGGACCAATTAGTCTGCTTCCAAATACATATAAAGCTTTTTTTGCATCAACTAATTTACCGGTTAAATAATCTTGCACAACCATCTTTTTTATATCTTTGTCTGTTTTTGCACCATATTCTTCATAATACCAAGGTCTAAAGTAAAAATCCATCATACTCTTAACCGAACTAAAGTATGCCTTCTTACCATTTTTTAACTCAATCATACAAACTAAATTGCCATACTTGTTTACATTCCAGTTAAAAAGTGGATCTTTTGCATCTTTTGGAACTTTTAATTCCCCTGCCTGCATTGAAGCAAAACCAAACAATAAAAACAAAACAATCAATAAAATCTTTTTCATACAACCTCCTTGGTTAGTGATTTGTGACTCGTGATTGGCATTTTCTACCCAATCCTAATATTATCTATTTATAGAATATCTTTTTTCTTAAATGTTATAAATCCAAAAATTGCAAATAAAGCACCTATAATAACCGGATAAATCACTGCATAAACAACAAACAAAGTATGCCCTAAATTATCAAGTATATAGTAAGCAACAGGTCCTATGACAGTAAGTTCCGGATCAAACAAGCTTATAGCACCTACTCTAAAAACTTCCATAGGGTTTAGCAGTGATATGGATATGATAAGATTGTCTGAAACCCTATCTTGGAGCATAAGCCCGATAAGTGCAACATCTATAAAAGCAAGCATTACTATCCACACTACAAATGAAGCACCGATAGCAACATCATGAGATCTAACTATAGAAGAGATAAAAAATGCAATCCCTAAAAATGAAAACGACAGACCAAACAAAAGACAAGAATAAAGTATAAGCATATTATACGGCAATGCTCCACCTTTTAAAACTCCCCAAATAACTCCTAAAAACAGAGCTATAATTACCGGTAAAAATACCGTTAAAAATCTTCCGAGCATTTTACCCCAATAGTAAGCTTTCAAAGAAATTGGAAAAGAAAGCATATATTCTAGTATATTACTCTCTTTGTCACCGGCTATTGATTTGACTGTAGTTGTAAGTATAAATATAGGTAGTATTATAATGGTTACTTGCATATAAATCAGTAATATCCTACTAAGCCCACTAAAGCCCATTACAACCGCATTTGTAATTCCTGTTATAAAAAATAGGGCCATAAGTCCGCCAAAAACAACACTATATATAAAAAACCATTTTGACTTAATAGACTCTTTTATATCCAATTTTGCTACCAATAGTAAATTTTTCACTCTTATTTTCCTTGTTGTTGTTTTTGCTGATTGAACTTTTCAATCTTATGGATAACTTTTATAGCCTCTTGCAAAGTCAAAGGTTTTTCACCCTTTGGAAGAGTTTTTTTTGTAAATGCTGCTATACCATAAGCCATCGGCGTTATCCTGTCATCAGTATATAAAGCTTTTCTTGCATCTATCCATTTGCCTGTTTTTGCATCTGTTATCCAAATGATAGCTTTATCTTTCCATGGTATTTTATTATCATCCATCCATAAAATAGCACAACCTATGTCATCAAAAAGGTGGTGTTTCCCTGTTTTTGGATTGATAACCTGTACGGCATATTTTCTTTCACTGATAGCCATATCGCATCTTTCGCACATATCTCTATCCCAGTGCATTTTAATAGGCTTCGTTTTATCTTTTTTTTCACATCCGGAAAAATTCAGCACAAACAAAAGTGACAATGCCAACAAAAATACTTTTTTCAAATTCCTCACCCTACTCTTCTATCTTTTTATCTTCAGTAATTTTTCCAATATCAAGATATACAAGTCTATTTGTCAAGCCTTTTAAATCCTCAAGACGATGAGTTACATATATAACCGAGCTTCTCTCATCTAAATTTTTCAAAAGGTGATAAAAGTTTTCTCTCCCCTTGGGATCAAGGTTTGCTGTTGGTTCGTCAAATATATAAAGTTCACTTTTTCTAGCAAGTGCGATAGCTATAAGAAATTTTTGCTTCATTCCGCCGGAAAGTTTAAAAAAAGGCTTATTGATATTTTTCCCTACATCAAGCTCCATATCTTCTGCTTCTCTGATGATAGACTCTTTTTGAACTCCCGTAGTCGTGCAAATATAGTTTATCAAATCATTCAAAGATATTTTTATAGGTGGTGGAAGCTGAGGAATAAAACTTATTTTTTTTAATATCTGAGTTCTATGCATTACAGGATTCATTCCATCAACTTCTATTTTACCGCTATTCAATCTATAGTAACCTAATATTGCTCTTATTAGAGTAGTTTTACCGGCACCATTAGGGCCTAGCATCGCTATCTTGTCGCCCTCTTTTATCTCCAGGGTAATATCATCTAAAACATTGACTTCACCAAAGTTTTTAACAGCATTTTCTATTTTGACAATCATACTAAATTCTTTAGTCTAAATTGAAAATTATAAGCATCTGTATGACAAACATCAAAACATCTTCCACACATAATGCAGTCACCATCAATAACCAACTGCTTTGTTATACCTTTTTCTCTTCTTTCTCTGTCATGCTTTGGTTTTGTAAACTCCAGCACATGCTCTTCCGGACAAACTTGCAAACATGCTCCGCAGTGGTCACACTTGTCATTATCCCATTGAACCCTTGTAGCACTTACCCAGCCTACAAGATTATATGTAGTCCCTACAGGACATATATATTTACACCATGCTCTTCTTGAAACAAATATTTCAAACAGCAAGATAACTACAACCCAAACGATAGCCAAACTCCAACCATAGACAATAAATCTACTCAAAATTCCTATAGGGTTTATAACTTCGAATACAAGATAACCGTCCACTGCTGCAGCAATTAAGAAAACAGCCCAAAAGAAAAATCTAACTCTAGGGTCAAACTTTCTCTCTTTGATGATCTTTTTTCTAACAAGTATCAAGTGTATATGTTCACCAATTTCACTTAAAAATCCATAAGGACATACCCAGCCACAGTATGCTTTGCCACCAACTAAAAGGTAAAAAACTAAAAGCGTTACAGTTCCTATGATAACATTGGTATGCACATGATGTTCTGCAGCAAATATCTCAAGCCCTGTAAAAAGATCTATCAGATGAAAACCCAAAAGTCTAGAACCATTAAGAGTTCCTTCAAGTACCTGAATATCTGCGTTAAAAGATAGAAAAAAGAAAAGGTTTATTACAATGATACTTATCCATCGCCATGCTCTCCATGTAAGCCTAGTTTTACCGTTTTTATTTTTTTCTACCAGTGTTGAAAGCAAGGAAGCTCTTACAAGCTCCCTTCCGCTGTCATGATATCTATCCATAAGCTTTGCCTTTTTTTATTTATTGTTATACTTATCCCACTTCTCTTTAAAAGTTGAAATTTCTGTTGCAAGATTATTTAACTTTTCATCATCCATTTTTTGAAGTAATCCATACATTACATAGTTTCTTCTTTTACCGGATTTGAAATCTTTCAACTGCTTAAGGATAAACTCTTTTGACTTACCTACAAGACTAGGTCCTATAATACCTCTACCATTTACCCCGTGACAAGATGAACAGTTTTGCTTATAAAGTTTACTTACTTTAAATGCTGCAATATTGCCGGCTTTATTTTTAAGAGCTTCTAATTTTTTATCCAACTCTTTATTTTTAGCTTTTAGTTGCTTTTCTGCTGCGGCTTTATTATCTGTTTGAACATCTTCTCTTACTATAGTAGGCTTTTTGAGTTGCACTTTTATCTCCGAAGCCTTTATAACACGATGAATTTCTTGAAGCTTGTGAACTGTTTTATCTAATGAATACATATAGTAACTAGCCCACAAAGCAAGTAGTGTAGCAATTGCCGCGATAACATGTCTAATCATTTTCCATTCCTTAATTTTAGTAGTTTTGCATTAAAATCAGCTATCTCATCAGCGATAGCTTTTAGTCTTTTGTCATCTATTTGAGATACAAGACCTTTCATCAAAATATTTTTTCTTTTGCCTGATTTAAAGTCCATCAGTCTGCCGTAGATAAACTTTCCATCCTTACCAAGAAGTGACGGTCCGATAATTCCGTTACCGTAGTCATCGTGACAGGCTGAACAGTGAACAATAAAATCATGACTTAGTTTGTTTATCATTAAGCTTATCTTTATTCTCTCATAAGGAGACCTGACATGAAGATAAGCATCTATGGTAGTTCTTTGTTTTTTGGTATCCTCTTCATACTTATCAATAGCTTTAGCTTCTTTGGATTTATCTTCCTCGTTATAAGAGTAGTAAAACTGACCGCTGTTTTGCTTGGAAGCCTCTTTTTTTACCTCTTTTTTTACAGCATTTTGGGTAACTTTAATAGCTCCCGGCTTTGCAATCTCTTTTGAACTACTCTCCTCTTTCTTTTTGTCTCCACAACCACTAAAAGCGATAATAGCTGTAAAGGATAGTACCATCCATTTATATTTAACCATTTTACCCCTCCCCATATATTTCTTTGTAAGTTGCCCTTGGAACTACTTCAAGAACATTTGTAGGGCACAGCTCAACACAAGCACCACATCCCACACATGCTTTTCTAATTTCTGGCAACTTTCCGGTTTTATGGTCCACCATACCTATTGCCAAAGATGGGTCTGGTATAAAAGGACACATATCTGCACAAATTGTACAATCTTGCCCCTCAAATTTCTCCAATTTTTCCAAAACCTTTTTTTGCAGTACATATTTTTCAGGATCATTTGGTTCTATCACTACTTTTTTTTCTTCTCTCTCTTTTTTTGAAAGAATTTTTGTGTGATCATATATCCTATCTATTGCACTTCTTGGAACTTTTTCATTTTTTAGTGCCAAACAAGCATTTGGTCTTTTTACTATAGCGACACCCATATGAACTTTATCTATACTATCATCCTCATGATCAAGTGCACCTGTTGGACAAGCCAATATACATGGAAAAGCTTTACATAGATAACATCCCCTCTCTTCAGGAACTATATAGGCTGTTCCAAAACCGGCTTTACCCTCTATATCTTCAAGCTTAATACAATCATAAGGACATACTTGTAAACATTGTCCACACTTTATACAAAGTGAAAGATAATTCTTTTCAGGAACAGCTCCAGGAGGTCTAAGTCTCTTCTCCTTGGGCTTAAAGTCAGGTGCCAAAGCAATACCTCCGGCAGAAACGACTCCCAATATTCCAAGACCGGTAGCCTTTTTTATAAATTCTCTTCTCTTTTTTTCTTCTGGTGTCATAGTATCGTACTCTCTTTCATAATAGGATGTTTATCCTCCAGTAATTTTATAGGCTCAGAAATTGGAGCCAACTTTGCTATAAAATTTAGTATGGATATCACAGGCGATCCATAGAAAAACCTTATATTTGGGTTTAGCAACCAAACTTTATCTGCATATTGATAATCAATATAAGGATTATCTCCTATCCCATCACCATTTTTATCAAATCCTTCATAATCATCCCAGTAATTCTCATCCCAAATATTTTGAGTAACTTTGGCATTATATGAATCATTTACAACATTTTCCATATTGCCTTTTACAATATTATGCTTAAATATATTGGCAATACTTAAAGAGTGAAATTTGACTCCTATACTGTTATAAACAATTCTATTATTTTCTATATAGTTATGAGTTCCGGGTTGAAACGGAGATCTATCCATAAAAAATCCTCTTGCACAATATATTATGGTATTATCTTTTATAGTAAAATTTGAACAATCTTTAAGCCCAATTCCAACTCCTGTTGTTCCCATGGAATTTTCTATCAAATTACCATATGCTTCACTATCTTTTGAATACATAAAGTAAATACCTACTGAGTTATGTTTGTAAACATTGTCTTTTACTATATTTTTACCCGCATACATAAAGTGCAAAGAGTATCTTCCATACTCTCCTCTATTTTTTTCTATCAAATTTCCATGACTGTACCAAACAACAAAATCTCTTGATTTATAGAGCTTGTTGCCTCTTAAGATATTGTCGTTACTGTACCAAAGCCTTACTCCATCACCTCTAAGCCCCAAAGAATACTTTTTAGATGTGATATAGTTATTTATAATTTTTGAATTACTGACCATTTGCAAGTCAATTCCAAAAAGACAATCAACTATGCGATTGTTTCTAATAGTAACATTTCGTATCAAAGAGTCATTTGAACCATGGGCATTCTTCACAGAAATTCCGGCATCAACTCTTTCGTGCTCGTTACCGCTGTGTCTGATAGTTAAATTTTCAACAGTTACACCTGAACTTTTTATAGATATAACCGTCCCTTTTCCATCTCCTTCAATGATAGCTTTTTGATTTTTACCATCAATTATAAGAGGTTTGTTTATCACTATATTGCCCTTATAAACACCTGCAGGCAACTCAAGCTTTGAGCCCGGTTTTGCAGCATCTATAGCATCTTGCAATACATTTGCGACAAGCAAAGATGAAAAAGATAAAACTATCAAAACAACTTTTTTCAAATTATGCCTCTTGTTTTTCTGCTTTTATTCTTGAAATTAGCGCCAAAAGAGATAGTAAACTTATACCGATAAGTACCCAAAATCCCCATGTTGGGTAAGAGTGGGTAGTAAATTGTGCAACTTTACCATCTCCAAAAACTGTCGGTGTAAACGGCTTTATCTTAAATGCGCCCCATGCATGCATATGGTGTCCGAACCAATAAAGCCAATAAGCATAAAATCCCAAAAATATAGCCGGAAGTGCTACTGGAATAAGCATCAAAAGATTTAGTATTTTACTATCATAAAGTATAAAATATACTAAAAGAAGTGCTAAAAATACCAAAGCATAAGGAGCAAACATCCTTAGATATGGAGCTCCCCTTTTCATTGGATCCATTCCTATAAAATGGTTTATGGTATTCATTTCATGAACATCACCGCTAAATCCGTCAAAATGATAATAAACAGGTATCCCCTCAGGAAATGCCTCTTTTGGATAGTTAGGAGCCTCTAATGCAACATACCATATAGGTGCAGTTACAACATTTATCTCAGCATCACCTTTAATAAGTGTTTTTAAATGTGCCTGACCTGTTTTTTTCAAGTCTTCTTTTACCATATCTGGAGCATTTGGACTGACATATCTTCCTTTTTGGTAAAAGTTCCATACTTTTTCCATCAAAGGTGATATTTTGTTTGCCTGGTCGGTATCTACAAGTTCTTTTACATTGTGAGCAAGTACTGCCGGTATAACAAACCAGTATAAAAGCATACCTAGTGCTAACAATGCAAAAATCCTTGATTTTAAGAGGGATTTATTCATCTTAATTTCCTTTATAAAATTTGTGCAGTATTATATCGTAATAATATATATTTTTTATTGATTTTCATCAAGTCGTAAAAGTGTATTTTTAAGTTTTTTATAAGATTACACCCTGTCATCTTGCGACAGGGTGTAATTTATCTTAGAATAGATTTGCGTTTTTATCTATCCACTTGAAGTATTCGATCATATCTTTAACTTGTTTCTTAGTCATACCTTGGTTAGGCATTCTAAGATTGAAGTAATTGATCATTGATTTTATGTATGGATTATCATACATTTTCTCAGGATGTAGTATCCACTCTTCTACCCATTTTTCACCGTTTGGATGTCTTTGAAGAACACCGGTCAAGTCTGGACCTGAACTTACTTTACCGATAACATGGCATCCGCCGCATCCGCCTTCATCAAATGCTATCTTACCTCTTTTAGCTGCTTCACTCATTGGAGTAGCAAGCTTGCTTACAAGAAGGTCTCTAGCCCTGATACCAACATCTGCAGTTTTAACCATATATTGCCAAATCATATTTTCAAAAAGGATAGCTTTATTGATATCTCCTGCTTTTAGAGCTTTATCTGCTAACTCTTTTTGTTTTTTGATTTTGCCATACTGATCTAGAGCATCGCTAACCAATTGCTTAACTACAGGATATTTCTCATAGTGGTTTTCTTTCAAGAATTTAACAACACTCTGGATAACTTTATCTGTAGCATCATTGACAGCAACTGTTTTCTTATACTCTTTCATTAGTTGCTCTTTGCTCATTTTAGCTCTGTGAATTTTCTTAGCACTTACATATTTTTTGTTTGGATCTTTAACAAGCAAGTAACCCATCATCTCCAAGTGAAGTGCAGAACAGAACTCTGTACAGTAGTAAGGGAATACACCCTCTCTGTCAGCCTTAAATGTAAGAGCAACAGTTTTACCAGGCTCTAGTGAAGCATGAACATTGTACTGATCTACTGTAAAGCCGTGAGTCTCATCTTCAGCTCTTTCAAGGTTAGTTAAATAGATAGTTACTGTATCTCCAAGGTTTACATTTATATGCTCTGGATTGATATGGCTTCTTACCAAAGTTCCATATACATAAACATGCTTACCTTTTCTTACTATCTTCTCTTGACCTGCTAGAGTTTTACCTCTGTGAGGCTTATCTGTGAAAGGATTGTAACCCATTTTATATCTTACATAAGGCTTGATTTTGCTAACTCTTATGGCTACAGCTTGGTGAGGCTCACCTAGACCTATAGGTAAGTCATAAATCATTTGCATCTTTTTACCACTTATATCTATAAGCTGGTGGTTTTGAGGATGCAAAGGTCCAATTCTATCAAATCTATCGATAGATAGTTTGTTAAGAGCTATGATATAATCACCTTGAGGATCTTCAGTTTTACCTTCCATTCCGCAAAGGTGGCCGATGTTGTAGTTAACATTTACTCTATCTTGAACTTTACAAGTTAGATAGCTCCATTTTACAACTTGGCTGTCAACATATAGTGAAGTATATATTTCACCTGTTTTTTTCCAATGTTTACCCATTTGGTTATGCAATGGTCCAAGACCTAGTTCAGCTTGGCAGTGTAAAGATTTTTTCATATCAAGGATAGGAATACCAAACGGATCATGACCTGCAAACTCTTTATTTTTGAAAAGTTTCATCATCTTTTCAAAGTCATAAACAGAAGCGTGAGTATCTAGCTTACCGCAAACTACCACATACTTTCCATCAGGAGTTACATCCACTCCGTGAGGAGATTTTGGCTCAGGAACCAAAAATAGACAGTTATTTTTAACAGCTACATCTATAGGTATAACTCTATGTCCGTTTATAACTTTTACATTTTTTGGATCTTCAGCAAGCTTAGCTAATTTTTTCCAATTATAAACTTGTAAAAAGTCAGTATCATTTCTTGAACATCCAGCCTCAAATGGAGGAAGACCTTTTTCGATACCACCTGTGTACATTTCAGAGTTGAAACTATTTGTAAAGCCCCAACCGTAACTTACCTCTTTACCTGCATCAGAAAGATCTTGCATATATGGAGGAAGCTCTATGGTAAATGACTTCTTAGGCTCAATTTTTCCCTCTTTATGGTTAAATTTCCATACTGTAACACCACCTCTATATGAGTCAACATACTCATTCATAGGGTGCCAGTTGTTATCTAGCGGAGCAGCATACTGGCAAGCTTCCAAGATATATTCACTATTTGGAGTAAAGAAAGCTCCACCGTGGTCACTTTTGAAAACTGGGTTAACAACTATCTGCTTTGTAACAAAGTCTTTCAAGTCGATAACGGCAATCCTTGGGTTGGCTTTATCATTGATAACCAACCATTTACCGTCATATCTACCGTTTGTCTCAGAAATAGCTGGGTGGTGAGTATCACCCCATGTGATCTTCTTACCTCTTATATTACCTTCGGCAAGAATTTTTTTGGTATCATCATCATAACCCCATCCCTGCCAAGGCTCCGGAGTAAATACACCTATATACTTGAGTATCTTCATAGAAGGTACACCATAAACCAACATTTGACCGGCTTGACCGGTTGAACTAAAAACCAAATACTTATCTCTACCACCGCTTGGCAGGTAAGTTTTCGCAGCTGCAAGCAAATCTTGTTGAGTCAAGTGTCTTTCCTTCATGACCTTCTCAAGTTCACTCTGAGCTGAAAGCAAAGTCATACCAACCATTGTACCTAGTGCAACGGTCGATATCTTTTTAACCATCTGCTTCATACATCCTCCTTAAAAATTTTTGAATTATCTGTTTTACACACCAAACATAATTCTATGGTGAAATTATAGTTAAATTTATGTTAAATATCATTGATCATCATCAAGTCATAAATGTGTCATTTTAAGTTTCATAGTAAGATTACTTTAAGTTTTTGTATAAAATTACCTGTTTATAGGGATTTTAAATGATAAAAATCAATGTGAATTATAACAAAAAAATTTAGTAAAAATTGTATTTTTTTAACAAATATGTTAAAATACACTATTATATAGATATTTAAAAAGAAGGAAACTCAATGAAAAAAGTAGATAAAAGTCAAAAAGATATTATAAAAAATGATACTGATAAACTCATAGAGGCAAGAAGTGCATTTTATGATTATCTTGATACCCATATACCAAAAAACGGCGAACAGTTTGACTTTAGCTCCGACCCAAAGCTTGATGCTAAAGACATATATGCTCTTTTTTACAAACTTGACTATCAGGCAAGAAAACTAAGAGGTCATTTAGTCAAAGCTTACAATCTTAAAGCGGAGTAGTATTTAAGGTGTCTTACATTATTATAAATAAGTCAAATTTCTTCCATAACTTGACATTAATCTCCAAGCAAATAGGTAGCATCGAGAAACTTTTTGTAGTTTTAAAAGATAATGCCTATGGTCACGGCTTAAAAGAGATGGCAAAGCTATCTTGTGAGTTTGGTGCCAAAAGGTGTGCTGTAAAAACCGTAAAAGAGGCACTTATCACAAAAGAGTATATACCATATACTCTTGTTTTGAGCAATATACCAAAAGAGAAGCTCCAGAATATCGGTATAGCAATAAATCATATAAATTCTATCCAAAAAATCCCCACAGGCTCTTTAGTGGAGTTAAAAGTGGATACGGGGATGCATAGAAACGGTATCAAGCCTGATGAAATAGACCAGACGCTAAAGCTTATCAAAGAAAAAAAACTTATTTTAAAAGGAGTTTTTACCCACTTTAGAAGTGCTGATGAGCTGACAAGTGAATACTTTTGGCAAAAAGAAATCTTTAAAGATATAAAAAAAAGAGTTAAAGAGGTATGCAAAAGCATAAATATCCCCCTACCCTACTTCCACTCACACAATTCCGCCGCAATCTTTAGAAACAATAACTTTGATGAAGATTTTGCTAGAAGTGGCATAAGTATATATGGCTATCACTATCTAAACTCGCCATTGCAAAATCCTCCTCTTAAACCGGTGCTATCTTTATGGGCAGAGAAACTAAGCCAAAGAGAGTTAAAAAAAGATCAAAGAGTTGGATATGGGGGAGTTTTTGAAGCCAAAAAAGATATGACAGTTTCCACTTACGACACAGGTTACGGTGACGGACTTTTTAGGTATAACGGCTTAGGAGAGTTAAAAGTAGCAAACGGAAAACCCATCCTTGGCAGAATATCCATGGATAGCTTTACACTAGAAGGAGATGATGAAAAAGTGTGTGTTTTTAATGATACTAC
>JALVWW010000298.1 GCA_027023175.1 Campylobacterales bacterium | reverse complement strand
TAGATTATCATCATTTAAGCGAGGATATTCATTATAAAGCGGGACTAAAGTGTACTGATTGTCATAAAGATTTACACTCCAATTCAAAAAAAGCAAGCTGCAGGGATTGTCACAAAAAACCAAGCAGTAAAAATCATCCTCCATATCATAAAAATATAGATTGTATAGCCTGTCACGCATCATGGCAGATAAATTCATACGAGCTTTCAGTTTTTAGAGATGATACTCCAAACTATAAACAATGGAAAAGATTGACGATGCAAGAAGATATCTATCTTCAAAATTTTTTAACAAAAGCATTAAAACAAAAGATAAAGCCTGTTCCCATGATGCCTGATTGGGTAAATAGAAAACTTAAAAGGGGTATTTGGTACAGTGGCTACAGATACAGAAGGTGGGAGGATTTTTATCTAGCTAATGATAGAGACGGAAAAATAAAGCTTTTTAGGCCTCTTTATCAGTATAGGGTAAGCTTTAGAGACAAAGATGGAAATATGGTACTTGATGATGTTGACAAAATAGATGGTAAAAATATCGAAGCTTGGCTTCCATACTATCCTCATACTATCGGTAAATATGCCAAAAGCTGCGAAATGTGTCATAACAATCCCCTCATTTTACAGCAAAAAAAGCCAAATAAAAATTTGGCAAATGATTTAAAGCTACCGAATTATCTTTATAATGCGGCACCATTAACTAAAGAACAAATAGGAAAACTTACTTCAAAAAAATATAAAAAAATAAGAGCAAAGCTACTGTTTTAGAGATATTATTAAGTAAATTCCTGCCAAATTTTCGGCAGGAATTTTATATCTAAAAACCATATCTCATAGAAAATGCTATAGATGTTTCACTATGTTCAACATTCATACTTCCTGTTACAGTATCAACTGTAATACTTTTTTTTGGAGAGTAAACTATATCAAAATCAACTGATAAGTGTTTTGTAATTCTTGTGCCTGCTCCGATACTGTAATGTTTTTCAGAAGTTGCAGGAAACATAAGATAGTTCAATGTGTTAAAGACTGTTTTAAAAGCTCCTCCATAGTCTTTTGTGATGGGATTTTTGGCATAGTTAAAACCTACAGCGTACCATGTACCTTCTTTTTCATACTTTATGCCTATAGCATAAACATCCTGGTCTTTCCATCCAAAATCACTATATCCTTTTGCGCTTGACCATTTGAGAGTTTTGTAATCAAATGAAAAATCACAACATAAAAAACTGTATGAAAGCCCGACTCCATACTCAGCCGGTTGTTCCAAATGGTCACTGTTTATATAACTTCCTATACCAAAGTCGTTTGCCGCAGACTTTAACTGATGGTCATAATTCATATCTATTGGTGATTTGTAAACAAAGCCTACTCTTAAATTGTCTTTGTAAGTATAAGCGATACCCGCTTCGAAACCTATACCAAAATCATCACTGCTGCCTCTGCCGGTTGAATTGTAAGAGATATCAAGAGAGCCGTATTGCACAACAGGGGCAAAGCCAAAGGAAAAATCTTGATATTTGTATGCCAGTGCCGGGGCAAATTTCATAAGCAATAAATTTGTTCTGGCTTTCATAAGCCTGG
>JALVWW010000297.1 GCA_027023175.1 Campylobacterales bacterium | reverse complement strand
TTGCCAAGAAATTTTTAAGAGGTAAAAAAATACTTGGAAAAGTAACCAGATTTTTTAAAAAGCATGGCAAGATATCTGTGTTTTTAGCCCCGCTTACTCCCGGAATGGGACAATACATATCCATACCCGCAGGTCTCTCTAGACTTAAACTAAGATACTTTATATCTTTGACTTTTGGAGCCAATCTCATATGGGTAAACTTTATGCTTCTTATTGGCTTTCTTTTTGGAGAGGGAGGCGCTTCACACCAAAAAGTAATATATGTCACACTTGGTCTCTTTTTTACAGTTATTTTAGTTTCAACTATTTATGTTTATAAAAATATAAAAAACAGGTAGCGCTAATAGTACCACCTTCTTATACTTGATATATATAATATCATATAACTTGATATTATTACATTAATTATACTATATCAAATCATTTACTTTTTATTTGTAAAAAGTGTTATAATTACATAAAAGTTTTTTAAATTTGTGTGTTGATTGACAGAGATTAGTTAAATTGACTGGTATAATCTGCTTAGATAATTTAAAGGATATATTATGGCATTGGTTCAATCTTTCGGGGCGGCTGAGGTGGTTACAGGTTCTTGTCATTTGTTGCAAATAAAAAACGAACCTACCGTGATGGTTGATTGCGGTATGTTTCAAGGTCACAATGAAGAGAAAAATTTTGAGCCTTTCGGATTTGAGCCAAGTGATGTTGATATACTTCTTATAACTCATGCTCACTTAGACCATGTCGGAAGGATACCAAAGCTTGTAAAAGAGGGATTTAACGGTCGTATCATAGCTTTAAAGTCCACCATAGACCTGGCTGAAGTGGTTTTGCTCGACAGTGCCCATTTGATGGAAGAAGAGTTTAAAACAAAGTATAAAAAAGCCCAAAGAAGAGGAGAGGAAAATAGAGTCAGGCAACCATTATATACAGTAGAAGATGTTGAGGATGCTCTTAGTTTGCCTATTGAATACATACAATATAATGAAGAGGTAAAACTATCAAAGAATATAACAGCCATATTTAGAAATGCGGGACATATTTTAGATAGCGCCATTATAGAGATATTTTACAACGAAGAGGGGGTTCGCAAAAAGATAGTATTTAGTGGAGACCTTGGTAACCACAATGACCTTGTTATGCCTGATCCTGCATTTATCGACAAAGCCGATACTTTATATATAGAGTCAACCTATGGTGACAGAAATCATAAGGGTATAAAAGATAGTATAGATGAATTTAAAAAAGTCATAACAGATACTTTACTAAATCAGGGAAATGTACTTATTCCTTCCTTTGCCATAGAAAGAACCCAAGAGATTATGTGCATATTAAAAACCATGTATGACAAAAAAGAGTTGCCGATTTGTAAGATATTTATTGATTCGCCTATGGCAATAAGAGCTACCAAGCTTTATGATTTATATCATCAGGAATTAAGTCAAGAGTGTAATAATTTTTTAAAAAGAGATGGTAATATTTTTGAGTTTCCTTATGTAAGATATACTTTAAAGCCTGATGAGTCCAAAAAGATAAATGAAGAAAAAAGCGGATGTATTATTATAGCCGGCAGCGGAATGTG
>JALVWW010000296.1 GCA_027023175.1 Campylobacterales bacterium | reverse complement strand
TAAAAAGAGTAGTTACACTTCCCTATGAGTCAAAAACATCAATGCAACTCGACTATGAAAAAGGCAAAAAAACCGAAGTTGAAGCACTTTGTGGATATATTGTCAAAGAGGCTAAAAAGCTTGGCATCAATACACCGCTTATGAAGAAATATTATCAAAGCTTAAAGAGTAGATGAAATACATTCTGACTTGTTTTTTGCTGGCTTTATCACTTTTTGCCAACAAGCCAAATCACCTCTTGGGAGAAACTTCACCATACCTAAAACAGCATCTTTACAACCCTGTTGACTGGTATCCCTGGAGTAAAAAAGCTTTTTCAAAGGCCAAAAAAGAGCATAAAATGATATTTTTATCCATCGGATACAGTACCTGCCACTGGTGCCATGTCATGGAAATGGAGTCATTTGATGATAAAGAGGTGGCCAAACTTTTAAACAAATACTTTGTATCTATAAAAGTTGATAAAGAGGAGATGCCTCAGGTTGATAAATACTATCAAAAGCTTTATCAAAAGATATACAAAAGAAGTAGCGGTTGGCCTTTGAGTATTTTTTTGACTGAAGATTTGAAACCTTTTTTTATGGGAAAATATATCCCAAAGCATGATGGATACGGCTCTGTAGGTTTGATAAAGCTTTTAAAAAAGTTTGCTGAAATTTGCCAAAAAGATAAGACTCATATAAAAAATCTCACCGACAAACTTATAGTAAAAGAAAAAAGTGACAAACTTTCTTTGGAAACTGTACAAAAAGATATTATAAAAAGTGTATTTGAAGATATTCAAAAAAGTTTTGATACAAGATATAAAGGTTTTGGGCATAAAGCAAAGTATCCAAAAAGTTCGGTACTGAATTTTTTGATGGATTACTATAAAGTTTATCATGACAAAAACTCTCTTGATATGGCATTTCAAACTTTGGATGCAATGAGAAAAGGTAGCATCTATGATATCATAAGCGGTGGCTTTTTCAGATATACGACCGATAGAAAGTGGAGTTCGCCGCATTTTGAAAAAATGCTTTATTCAAATGCCCAAATACTCTCTTCTTATCTAAAAGCTTATAAGATTTTACACAATAAGAATTTTAAAAGCCTAATCATTCAAAGCATTGAAGAAATCGACAAATATTTTCAAAATAGTTCAGCCCTCTATTATGGTGCAAGTGATGCGAACAGTAATGGCATAGAGGGAGGTTATTATATATTTAGATATGATTTGCTGTTTAAAAAACTGACTTTAAGAGGTATTAAAAAAGATAATGCAATAAATGCCCTAAACTACCTTGATATAAAACCTGATGGAAATTATGACAGTGAATACGCCTTGCCTCATTTAACCTTTGCAAAAAAACTGAAAAACTTTGATAAAATTGCAGCAATCATTAAAGATATAAAAGAAAAAAGAGATTTTCCTTTTGTTGATAAAAAAATAATAACTTCATGGAATGCCATGATGATAAAAACAAAGCTCGAAGCATCTGCTATAAATCCTCTCTACAAAAAAGAGGCACTATTATCATTGAAAAATTTAGTAAAAATTATGCAAAAAAACAACGGCTCTTTATATCACCAGACATATGACACCAATAAG
>JALVWW010000295.1 GCA_027023175.1 Campylobacterales bacterium | reverse complement strand
ATATATCTAGCCAATCTTGCAATGTCTTATATCTCTTGTGATAAAGATGAACACTCATACAAAGAGTATGTAGAATCTCTTATAAAAGATACCTGGGAAATTTTTTCCAAAAGATTTAAAGAGAATATGATAAATTATGAAAAAGAGGTAAAATCTCTACAATGGGATTATCCTGAAGGAGTAAAGCATTTTGAAGCGTTTTGTGATGACTTTATAGCCTCTATGTTTGATGATAGCGTAGGGTTTATGGCATGTGAAATGTTTAGAAGGACTGTAGGACTTGCAAAAGTAGCTGATATTGCTGATATAAAAGATGAGGAAAAAAGAGCAAATAAAGAGAAAAATATCCTAGAGTGTGCTGGAGTATTGGTAACTAGCAAATATAATAGCATTGATGAAGTTATAAAAGAGATCAAAAAGTATGACAGATAAAAAGCCAATCATCAGGGCTGTAAACATCAAAAAAAGTTTTGGTGCTACAAAAGCACTAAAAGGTGTGAGTTTTGACTTTTATGAGGGTGAAATTTTTTCCATAGTAGGAGCAAACGGAGCCGGCAAATCAACTTTTATAAAGATTTTATGCGGATACTATGAAGAGTATGAAGGTGAGATTTATATAAAGGATAAGCTTGTAAAATTCTCTTCCCCGAGAGATGCTGTAGTAGAGGGTATAGAAGTCGTTCATCAAAGTATAGAGCAAGGTATCGTTCAAAATATGAGTGTAGCGGAAAATTTGGCTCTTGAAGAGATACTCTCATCCAAATCATCCATCATATATGATAAAAACAAGATAAAACTTATAGCCAAAGAGATAGCCTCTAAAATGGGGCTGGAAGATCTTGATATGGATAAAAATATCCAAGAGATACCACAAAGTCAAAAGCAGATGATCATCATAGCAAGAGCATTGGCTAAAAAGCCGAAACTTTTGATACTTGATGAACCGACCTCTTCTATATCGGAAAAGGAGGCGGCACTTCTTTTTGAAAAGTTATATCACCTTAGGAGTGAGGGTGTCAGCATCTTATATATATCTCACTATCTTCAAGAGATAAAAAAGATTTCTGATAGAGTAGGAGTTATAAGAGACGGAGAGTTTGCGGGTATTTTATATCCACCCTTGGAAGTTCCTCAAATAGTAAAAGCGATGGTTGGAGAGTTAGAGACAACACTTTCAAGTATAAAAAGAGAAGTAAATAAAGATAAAACCCTTTTAGAATTAAAAGATGTAGTTATCGAAGGAGTTTCATCACCAATAAGTTTTAAGATATATGAGGGTGAAATAGTAGGTCTTATCGGGTTGGTAGGTGCTAGAAAAAGTGAGATAGCTGAGGCTCTTTTTGGACTTAGAAATATCCTAAGCGGTGAAATTGTACTAAAAGGAAAAAAGGTAGATATAAAAAACATTGCCCATGCTATACATCAAGGTATCCACATGGTGCCTGAAAATAGGGCGGTAAATGCAGTCATACCCGAACAATCTATAAAAAATAATATAACACTTCCGTTTTTAGACTTTTTTTCAAAGTTTGGTGTGATAAAAAAGCATTTTGAGATAAAGGCTGCCAATAGAATGATAGAGAGTATGGGAATAAAATGTG
>JALVWW010000294.1 GCA_027023175.1 Campylobacterales bacterium | reverse complement strand
AAAACTCCCAAAGAGATATCAATATAGCTTTTGTAAACGAGTTAGCCGTTATATTTAACAAGCTTGGTATCGATACAAACTCTGTGCTTGAAGCAGCCGGTACAAAATGGAACTTTTTAAAGTTTAAACCCGGACTTGTAGGGGGTCACTGCATAGGAGTAGACCCGTACTACCTTACTCATAAAGCTCAAGAAATCGGTCACAATCCGGAAATCATACTCTCAGGCAGAAGGCTCAATGACAATATGGGTATATATGTGGCAAATCAGGTTATTAAACTTCTTATCAAAAAAGGACATACCATAAAAGAGAGTAAGATTTTAACTCTTGGTATTACTTTTAAAGAAAACTGTCCTGATATAAGAAACTCTCGTGTTATAGATGTAATAAACGAATTAAAAGAGTTTGGATGTGATGTAGATGTTTATGACCCGTGGGCTGACAGAGAAGAAGTAAAAAGAGAGTATGGGATTAATTTAATTGATAATGGAAAATTGAAAATTGAAAATTATGATGGAATTGTTTTAGCTGTTGCACATAAAGAGTTTAAAGATTTGAATTATCAACTATCAACTATCAATTCTCAATTAGTCATTTATGACATAAAAGGTTTTTTTGACATAGAGTTAGTTGACGGGAGACTATAAATGGAGCATAAAACACATTACAATAACGCAAACATCTGTTATGATGGAGGTAAGATAGACTTGAGAGAACTTTAAAAACCGGAATACTCCCCTAAAAACTAGACAATTATCAATACAATAAAAACCTAATTTTTTAAAGACTCCGAATTATACCTTTTTTTAAATTCATTTGAGGATAAATAATCCAAATCACTATGCCTTCTTTTTGAATTATAGAACATTTTGATATATTCAAAAATTTTAGATGCTGCAACTTCTCTTGAATAGAAAATATGTTTTCTAACAAGATCTTTTTTAAGAATTTTAAAAAAGCTCTCTACAATAGCATTGTCACAACAATTACCTCTGCAACTCATGCTGAGTGTAATATTATGTCTTTTTGCCAATTTTTTATAATTAAGAGAACTATAATTGACTTCCTTGCGATGAAACATTACTGTAAATAGCTTGGATATACTTTGTGTAGAGCATCTACTTTACTTTTTGGTTTGTGTTTATATATTTCAATACCATAGAGTTTCATTATATTCATTAATCTAGCAACCCGCTTACGATTGATGAGGCTAATATCTTTTTGAATATTTCTGCACCGGTAAATACCACCGGACTCCCTGTATAACTCTTTTATTTTTACAAGAATCTTTTGGTTCACCTGTTCACGATTGGAAATGGGTTGTTTTTTCCACTGGCAATAACCACTTTGGATACATACCTAATCGTTCTGCCATATCTGCTATAGTGTACCCATTTTCAAAAACTTTTTGGTTTTTATATTTTGATGTATCTATATGTTTGTAAAAAAAGGTCTCTCTATAAACAGTGTCAAAGACATGATGCTTAAAAGCACCAAAAAGCCAATAACTCCAAAATCAACCAATTTTTTAAGAAATATAAGCTCCCTTCTTCCTCTATAAATCAGGCGGCAGTCAATGCCGCCTTTGTTAAAATTTATATGA
>JALVWW010000293.1 GCA_027023175.1 Campylobacterales bacterium | reverse complement strand
CCCGTTGCCTCGGTAAGCGAAGCGTCCGAGGCAACTAACTATTTGAATGTTTAAGAGGAACTATCCTTGATTTAAAAAATCTTTTTTTTCGAGAACACCTCTCTCTTTTTACAGATTCAATCCATAATTTATTAATTAAAAAGTATATAAGTGTCGATACACCTAAAGAGTATGGAATTGTACCTACATATAGTGGAGCAAGAATCTTATCCCAATTATTAGAAAACCAACTTAGTGTAAGTTCTATATCTTCTAAACCTTCATTCCCCAATAAAAAGTTTCCTGTTTGATACTCCATATAGTACATAAATGGCATAGTGATTGGATTGCTTAGCCAAACCATAGAGATGGCAATAGGTACATTAAATTTTATAAATGGAGTAACTGAAAGAACAGCTAACATCTGCATAGGCATAGGAATAAAACCCCAAAATAGACCAATAAGTACACCTCTTGAGATAGATTTTCTATTAATAGATAGGTACTCTCTTGGTATTTTATATTTTTTAATAAAGGCTTTTATTTTGCCATTGGTCTGCTTCTTTTTTAAAATTTTTCTAATCATCTATTAGCCATTGGTTTATTTTAATTGTATTTTATTCACTATATGTTTAACTTTTAAAGTTAATGTATAAATAGAATAAAAAAAGGAGAAGCAAGTGCTTCCATTTACAGATGAAGAGTTAAGACCTATTGTAACCGACATGCTTGAAAAAGCAAAAGTTTGGATACAAAAAGATGGTGGAGATGTAAAATTATTAGATATTAAAGATGGTACAGTCTACGTTCAGCTTCAAGGAGCTTGTGTAGGGTGTGGAAGTTCTGGAACAACTATTAAATTTGGTATAGAAAAAGAGATGAAAACATTTATACATCCAGATATTAGAGTAGTTAATGTACCCCATGGTATGGAAGATAAATTAGAACAACTAGGATAAAAAATGGCAAAAATAAGTCTTAATACATTACTCACAAGAGCTGAAGAGCAGTTCACATCAGGGAAATATGAAAATGCATTAAGAACCTATGGATTGCTTTTGAAAGAGTACCCAACTGATACAGATGCACAGATAGGTGTTTTCTTATGTGATATCGGGCTTGAAAGTGCAGATGAGGCTCAAGCACTATATGACTACTATCAGATTATTAAATCGGAACAAGATGATGCCCCAGAAGTAATGGCTAATCTTCTAAGTACACTAGATATTAGTCAAGGTAAAGTAGCAGAGCTATTAAATGAGACTGTTGATAAAGCAGAGTATAAAGATGGTATTGGATATAAAGATTTTCTAAAATTTATTGAAAATCGTGGGGATTTTAAACAAGCTTTTGAAGATGTAATGTTTTCTACTAGAGTTATTTTAAAAAATAAACAAGAGTATATACTCTTTATTAGCAAACTTATTGAAAAGAATCAGATAGAGTAGGCTACACAATTTTTGGACTCATTAAGCAATAGTTTCTTAAATGACCGAGAGATTTATGAACTCTATCATAAGATAAACGAGCAAAAGCAAAATAGTGAAAAATAAGTAGAGAATATTTTATGAAAATAGATTTTAAAGTAGATAGATTTAACTATCTAACTGATGATACTACAGCTATAGAT
>JALVWW010000292.1 GCA_027023175.1 Campylobacterales bacterium | reverse complement strand
TCATATCCGGCTCTATTTATGAGATTGTTTATCACTTCATAAAGTTCCAACTCTTCATCACCCTTTTTGCCAAATGTCCTACAAAGGCAGGAGGGAAAATATACCACTTTTTCATCTGATTTATTTACCATTAATTTATCTTCATCAAATTTGGAAGCTTTGGGAAGATATGGAGTCCATTTCGGAGTTTTGCCATTTGTTACATCTCTAATAAAATCCATACTCTTTTGCATAAATTTTTCACCAAACAACCCCTTGGCAAAACTGTTTAATGATAGTGCTATTTTCACAGCACTTAGAGTTTTATCATAATTATCCGCTATCTTATGAGCTATATTTTTCTCATTTTTACCAAGTCTCTTTGATCTTAATTTTTTTGTTAATTTTGCTGTATCAATTCCCACCGGGCAAGATAGCGAACAAAGCGAACAAGCCGCACAGGTATCAAGACCATCATACTTATATAACTCTTTTAGAGCTTTTAAAGTCTCTTCATCTTTTTGAGAGTTTTCCAACAAGCTTATCTCTCTATTGGCTACTATCCTTTGTCTTGGAGTCAAAGTCAAAGCATTTGAGGGGCAATTAGGCTCACAAAAACCACACTCTATACATTTATCTATAAGCTCATCACTCTTTGGCAGAGGTTTTAGATTTTTTATATAAATCTCTTGATCTTCATTGATGAGAACTCCGGGGTTTAGCAAACCTTTAGGGTCAAATATCTTTTTTATCTCTTTCATAATTTCATAAGCTTTTTTACCCCACTCCATCTCTACAAACGGAGCCATATTTCTTCCCGTTCCATGCTCGGCTTTTAGGCTTCCTTTATAATCAAGTGCCACCATATCGGTGATCTCTTTCATAAACGAGGCATATCTTTTAACCTCTTCCTCTTTGGAAAAGTCTTGGTTAAAAACAAAGTGTAGATTGCTATCAAGTGAATGACCGAAGATGATAGCATCATCATAACCGTACTTTTTAAAAAGCTCTTGAAGTTTTAGTACCGCACTATCAAGCTTATCCATAGGAAAAGCTATATCTTCTATGATACAAGTTGTCCCCAATCTTCTCATAGAGCCGACCGCAGGGAATAGACCCTTTCTTATATCCCAATATCTCTTTTTTATATTTTCATCTTCACTAAAAGTTATAGGGGTTGCCGTCTCTAAACCCTCTAAAAGTTTTACTATCTTTTGAGTTTGGTTTTTTAAATTTTTACTCTCTTTTGAAACAGTATCAACTAAAACCGCACAGACATTCTCATCAAGCCCCCTTAAAAATTCCATCCCCTCTTTATCTTGCACACTTCTTAAAGCTGCTCTATCCATAAGTTCAGCTGCCGGAACTTCACTCCTTGGTAAAGTTTTCAGTCTTTGGACTGCATTTGCGGCTGTTTTTATATCATTAAAAAGCATTAGTGAAGTAGCTTTAAACGGCGGGTCGTCAACGGTTTTGTAAGTAATTTCATCAATGTACCCCAGTGTTCCCTCGCTTCCGACCATTAAATGTAAAAGTATATCGATACACTCATCAAAGTCAACAAGTGCATTTATAGAGTACCCGCATGTATTTTTTATGGAATACTTTCTTTTTATGAGAGCTTTTAACTCTTCATCAT
>JALVWW010000291.1 GCA_027023175.1 Campylobacterales bacterium | reverse complement strand
CAGATGATTCCACTGTTTTTTTTCCCTTCTATAACATAGGTACTAAACCTTTCACCATTGTTGATATTGACTATTTCTACTTTTTGTCCGACTTTAAGCTTTGCTTTTTTTATCAATTTTTTATCGATGGTTATAGAGCCTACATAATTTAAATTTGCCTGCGTAACAGTAGCTCTGTGTATTTTACTGTAGAGCATCTCTATTTGCATTTTTTCCTCACTCTGTTTAATTGATATACTATTATATCAAATAAAACTTGATATAATAGTAAAATTAATAACTGACCTTACACACTATATCGCATTATCAGTGATATAGTGTGTAAGTTACAAAGGCTTAAGATGAAAAAAATGGCATTAGGTATAACTGTTGTAATTCTCACATTCGCAGGCTGTACTCAGGAAACTCAAAACAAGATAGGAAGAAGCATACAAAACTGGACAGGAACAAACGGTGTTTTGGATATTTATGCAGGAAACAAACTTGTAAAAAGATTTATCGGAATCGATAAAATTTCTACGGCTTACGGTACAAACGACTCAAAACCAAGACCTTACAGATATGGCTACGGTTATATTGATTTAAACCAAAACTATAAAATAGACAGCAATGAAAAAAAGGTTTATTTTGAGTTTAGTGATTATTCTACAAGTTATGTTTTTTATGAAAATCCCTATTAGTTAGTGACTCGTAATTGGCGAATGGTTAAAAAATTTTTTTTAGGAAAGTCCAAAATTTGGAAAAAAGAGATGTTTTTTTTATATACATCTCTTTAGAATCATCCTCATTTATTTTTTTGATTCTTTTATAAAGCCAATCTATATGTCTTTTGGCATCTTGCAGATATATGGGTTCAAAGTTACTTTCACTGCTACTTTTCATCGAGTATTTTCTCTATCTCTTTCATGGCATCTTGATTTTTAAGAGTAAATTTTATCTCTATCCTTCTGGATTTCTCCTTGTCCTCAACACCATTTTTATCAAGTATAGGGTCAAGATATGATCTTCCACTTGCTATCATGATCTTTTTAAGGTCATGTTTTTTTACAAAATCGAGTGTCAAAAGATAATTCATAACCTCATACGCTCTTTTTTGTGAAAGTTGCAAATTGTACAAAAAGTCTCCATCGCTGTCAGTATGACCCTCTATGATGATTTTATCCAAATGATCTTTTATGTCTTTGTTGCTTAAAAGTGCCTTTACATACTTTAAAAATACTTTTTTAAGCTCCGCTTTTGCATTGTCTTTTAATTTGGCCTTTGCTTTATCAAAAAGTATGGAAGCTGAAAATCTCATACTGCCTGTTTTGGGATCTATCTCTATATTGTTACCCAAAGCTTTTTTAAGCTCCGCTATAACTTTTATACGAATCCCCGTAAGTGACTTTATCCTCTTTTTTGTTTTTCTAAGGTCTGCTACAAGCCTATCATATCTAGTCTCTTTTTCTCCAAGTTCATTTAAGAGTTTTACTATCTCTTTGTCTCTTAGTTCTACTTTGCTTTTTGTATCAGTAAGCTCATTTGAAAGGACTAGGACTTTACCTTCAAAATCTTTTAGTTCCCTCTCTTTTTCAAGTAGCGATGCGTTTACATCGTTGATAACATTTTGGAGAATTATAACTTTTT
>JALVWW010000290.1 GCA_027023175.1 Campylobacterales bacterium | reverse complement strand
TAAGTGGTGGTCTTCATGGTGTGGGTGTATCAGTTGTAAATGCACTCTCAAGCAGACTTAAAATGACTATATTTAAAAATAAGCAAATTTATTCTCAAGAGTTTGAGAGAGGAATTCCTGTAAATGAACTTGAAGTGATAGGTAATACCAGGAAAAAAGGTACTACTATAGAGTTTTGGCCGGATGCTGATATATTTGAAACAACTGAATTTGACTTTAGTATTCTCTCAAAAAGATTTAAAGAGTTGGCTTATCTAAATCCAAGTATCACTATAACACTCATAGATGAAAGAGATGACAAAAAAGAGGTTTATCATTTTGAGGGAGGTATAAGTCAGTTTGTAAAAGATTTGAATAAAAAAGATGCTATAACAAAAGTTTTTCATTTTGATAGAAAAATAGATGATATAGAGATAGATATCGCACTTTTATACAATACTGGATACAATGAAACTCTTTTTTCTTTTGTAAACAATATAAAAACCATAGAGGGCGGTACTCATGAGAGCGGTTTTAGAGCCGGACTTACAAGAGCCATAACAAACTATAAAAATAACAATGCAGCTCAAAGAGAAAAAGATATCAAAATAAGTGGTGATGATGTAAGAGAAGGTCTTATTGCGATAGTCAGTGTAAAAGTTCCGGAGCCTCAGTTTGAGGGTCAGACAAAAGGAAAGCTCGGAAGCTCTTATGTAAAACCTCTTGTTCAAAAAAGTACTTATGAAACACTTCTGAAATATTTTGAAGAAAATCCGATAGAAGCCAAAATTATAATGGATAAAGCTATTTCAGCCGCAAGAGGAAGAGAAGCGGCCAAAAAAGCAAGAGATTTAACTAGAAGAAAAGATGCCATGAGTATAGGCACACTTCCTGGAAAATTGGCTGATTGTCAAAGTAAGGATGCAAGTATAAGTGAACTTTATCTTGTCGAGGGAGACAGTGCGGGAGGCAGTGCAAAACAAGGAAGGGACAGGGTATTTCAAGCTATACTTCCGTTAAAAGGTAAAATTTTAAATGTTGAAAAAAGCAGAATCGACAAGATACTAAAATCTGATGAGATAAAAAATATGATAACAGCTTTAGGATGTGGTATAGGAGAGGATTTTAATTCTGAGAAGCTTAGATATCACAAGATTATCATCATGACCGATGCTGATGTGGACGGAAGTCATATACAAACTCTTCTTTTGACATTTTTATTTAGATATTTAAGACCTTTGGTAGAAGAGGGCTTTGTTTATATCGCTCAACCTCCGCTTTACAGATATAAAAAAGGTAAAAAAGAGATATATCTAAAAGATAACAAAGCTATGAGTGAATTTCTTATAGAAACAGGTATCCAAAGTATGGAGTTTGAAGGTATAGGACTAAAAGATGCGATAGAGTTTTTCAAAATAGTTGCAGCATATGACAATATCCTAAAAGAGTTGGAAAAAAGATTTTCTATGATAGAAGTGATAAGATATATGATAGAAAATCCTGATATCATAAAAAATGACAATGAAAAACTATATAAAATCATAGAAAAGTTTGTGAATGATTTGGGGTACAATATCCTAAACAGCTTTGTAAACGATGAAGAGATACATCTTTTTATTCAGACAAAAGATGGGCTTGAAGAGTTGGTT
>JALVWW010000289.1 GCA_027023175.1 Campylobacterales bacterium | reverse complement strand
GACCGATAATACCTCCGCCAATGATTACAAAATCATACATAGTTATCTCTTTTATTCGAAAATAGTTTACAATTATACTCTTATCACTTAAAATTATGATAAAATCAAATATGCGAAAAAAATTATACAATTTGGAAAATATTGAAAGAGTTATAACATATATTCCGACTATTTTTCTTTTGTTGCTGAGCAGTTTTATACTCATCATATCATATACAGTGATCAATGCAAAAAAGAAGAAGGAAATTGAGTCTATAAAAGAGCGCTCTATCATAAGATATGAGTTTAAAGAGAAAGAAAAACTTTATAGTTTTGTTTCAAGCATCAGAAAGAGTTTTTCAAAAGATATTGCAAGTGCAAAAACAAAGCTTCAAAAAGTAGTTTACAAATCAAGCGGATATATCCAAAGACTCGGACTTGAGGGAAAAGATTTTAAAGAGATTATAAAATACCTTGAAAATGTTGAAAAGACCCAAGGTGTAACTTTTGCACTTTTTAGGGGTGATACGCTCGATATTTACAAAGGAAAGAGTCTTATAGAGTATCTAAGGGAGTTAATTTTTGGACAAAAAGATGCCAAAAAATATGATAGACTTGTTTTAAAATATATTTATTCACAAGGAGGAGATAATTTTCAATACTGGATAGATGATGTTAAAAAAACCGTAAGAGTTACATTTTTTGATAAAATTTACATACAAAACCAATTCTTTTTTATAGGAGCCTTTTCAACCATAAATAATTTAAGAGATATCACCAAAAATATAATCATCTCCAATATACAGACAAGCAGTAGTGATTATATCTGGTTTTATGACATGATAGATAAGGAGGTTTACAATTTTTTTGGTCATAAAAAAAGCTATAAAGCTTTTAAAATTCATACACATGGATTTAAAGGCGAAAAGTATAAAATTTTAGAATATTATAAAACCCATGAAAATGAAAATGAGCTTTTTAAAAATAGAGTTTTTTTAATGAGTAAATTCAAATTTCTTATAGCTATTGAGTATGATAAAAAGAGTGCTTTTATACAAAAAAAAGGTGAGATAACCACGATAGAAAAATATTATGATTCATTTTTTTACAAAATTGCCGTTGCAGTTATTTTTATAACACTTTTGCTTATTTTGTCCTCTTTGTTTTTTGCAAGGTTTGTAAAAGATGTTTTTGCAAGATACAACAGAAGACTGTTACTTAGAAAAGAGTCCCTGCAGCATTGGAAAAAAAGATTTGAACTTGCCATCATAGCTTCCAACGATGGTATGTGGGATATAGACTTTATAAAAAACAGTATATATTTTTCAAAAAAATGGCTAGAAATTTCGGGATATGACAGAAATGATATAAAATCTTTCGGTGATTGGTTTGGGCTGATTCACAAAGATGACAAAGACAGAGTCCAAATGCAGTTTGATGAAATACTAGAGGGTAAAAGAGAGCATCTTATATGTGAATATAGATTAAAAACAAAAAATAGCGGATATAAATGGATTTTGGCTAGAGGTAAAATATTTGTAAGCAATGATGACACAAAGTATAAAAGAATGCTAATGATGAGCATGGATATAGACAAAAACAAAAGACTTTCAAAAGAGCTTTTAAATGTGGAGTTATTGGTTGAAGATG
>JALVWW010000288.1 GCA_027023175.1 Campylobacterales bacterium | reverse complement strand
TAAGAGATATCAAGAGAGCCGTATTGCACAACAGGGGCAAAGCCAAAGGAAAAATCTTGATATTTGTATGCCAGTGCCGGGGCAAATTTCATAAGCAATAAATTTGTTCTGGCTTTCATAAGCCTGGCATCATTACTGTCACGATAGTCCACACCCATGCCTGCAGAGCCAAACATACCTATACCGTAGGAAAAAGAGTCGTTTATCTTTTCAGAAATGGAAACTTCAGGTATTACATTTTTGTCAGCCGAACTTTTTGTACCGTATGCCTTTACATTTGGTGCAAAGTATGTAGCACCGAAACTGACTTCTCCACCTTTTGCATTGCTGATTAGCGCAGGGTTGGAAAGAGTATTTTCTGCACCGAAATATGTTGCGATACCGACTCCGCCCATAGCTCTGGATTTTGCACCAAGACCTATAAGGTTGTCACCGTTTGTTGCATACAACAAAGCCACACATGCTAAACTGCCAATAATGATTTTTTTCATTATTTACTCCTAAAAATTTAAAATAGTAAAAAATTTCAAAATTATAGTTTTATAAACTTAATTTGTCAAGTTAAATATAATAAGTAAGTAATATGTATTTTAATTGTATTAAATACCGTAATACTGGGAACAATAACTTTTTTATATAAACTTGTATTGTAAATATAATTTTCTAATTCTTATATTTTTTAAAAATAATGTAATAAAATAAAAATATTTTTATAATTAAAAAATATAAAAACTTATTGTTTACTATGTTTTGCAAGAAGTATAAAACATAAAATGATATAATAATGATATTATTTTTTATACAGGAGAATTGATGAGAAAGATTTTAAACAGTCTGTTTTTATTGTTGGTAGGCATTATTTTTAGCGGATGCATGATAAACAATGTTCCCACTTACGATGAGGAGGTAAAAGCTGCCTGGGCACAGGTGGAAAATCAATACAAAAGAAGAGCGGATTTGATACCAAACCTCATAGCAACCGTCAAAGGGTATGCAAAGCATGAAAAAGATGTATTGACTGAAGTTACAAAGGCTAGAAGTAGAGTTTCTAGTATGACAATTCCAAAGGATATATTGACCAATCCTGCAGCATTTAAAAAGTTTCAAGAGGCTCAAGGTCAGCTTGGAAATGCACTTGCTAGGCTTTTAGCTGTCAGCGAAAGATATCCTGAACTTAAAGCTGATAAAAACTTTTTGGCTCTTCAGTCTCAGCTCGAAGGTACTGAAAATAGGATAGCGGTTGCAAGAAGAGACTATATAGAGGCGGTAAAAAAGTATAATTTGGAGCTTAGAACTATACCAAACAAATGGATAGCACATCTTTTGTATCCTGATGCAAAACTAAAGCAGACTTTTACTATCACAAAACAAGAAGCAAAAGTTCCGCAGGTGAATTTCAACTGATATGAGAAAGTTTTTTTTACTGCTTTTTGCTTTTGTATTTGCTTATGGTATAACTTTTCCAAAGTTAACCGGTAGGGTTGTTGACAATGCCGGTATATTATCAGGTGCTACAAAAGCAAAGTTAAATACTCTGCTGAAAAATGCAGAACAAAATTCAACCAATCAGGTAGTGGTTGTAACACTCAAATCACTCCAAGGTAATGATATAGCCCAGTATGGATATCAGCTTG
>JALVWW010000287.1 GCA_027023175.1 Campylobacterales bacterium | reverse complement strand
AACTTAGAGCTCTTTTTTTAAAGGGACTTAGATAGCCTTTGTTTACATACTCTTTTCTATAAGCCAGTAATTGATGAGTTATATCTATCTTTACGGGACATACATTGTTACAACTGCCGCAAAGTGTCGAGGCAAAGGCTGTATCTCCATAATGTTTTAAGTCTCTATTTGAGCCAAGAAGTGAGCCGATAGGCCCCGGTATGATATAAGGATAGCTGTGCCCTCCGCTTCTTCTGTAAACCGGACAAGTATTCATACATGCCCCGCACCTTATACACTTAAGTGAGTTAAAGTACTCTTTTTGGGAAAGTATCTTTTTTCTTCCGTTATCTACTATAACGATGTGAATTTTGCAATCCTTAGCAGGCTTTGTATAGTGTGATGTATAAGTTGTGATGGCCTGCCCTGTTGCACTTCTGGCCAAAACTCTTGTAAAAACTCCAAGGTCTTCGACTTTTGGGATAATTTTTTCTATGCCCATGCAGGCTATATGAAGTTTGGTTAATGCAGTTCCCATATCGGCATTGCCTTCGTTGGTACATACTACAAAACTTCCACTCTCGCTTATAGCAAAATTTACTCCTGTTATCGCGGCATCTGCACTTAGAAATTTTTCTCTTAAATGCTTTCTTGCGGCTCTTGTTAAATATTTTGAATCACTATTGCCCTCTTTAGTTTTAAGATACTTTTCAAAAGTTTTGCCGACTTGCTCTTTTTTTAAATGAATTGCCGGAAGTACAATGTGACTTGGTTTTTCACCTCTTAACTGAATGATTCTCTCACCAAGGTCAGTATCAACTACTTCTATGCCTTTATGCTCCAAAAAGGGATTTAAATGGCACTCTTCAGTTAACATCGACTTACTTTTGACAACTCTTTTGACACCGTTTTCTTTTAGGATTTTATGAACTGTTTTGTTGTGTTCAAGAGCATCTTTTGCATAGTGAACTATCATACCGTTTTTAGAGGCATTTTTTTCAAACTCTTTTAAATACTTTTCAAGATTTGTTAAAGTCTCATTTTTTATATCAGCTGCATTTTCTCTTAACTCTTCCCACTCTTTTACCTCTTTTGTCGCACTGTCTCTTTTGACTCTTACAAACCACAAAGCTTCATCTTGCCAAGAGGCAAACTTGCTGTCACTTAAAAACTCTTTTGCTTTTTGCCTATGACTCATCAGTCATCCCTGCAAGAACTTGGGCAATATGCAAAATTTTTATATCATAAGCATTGGCCTTTATGATACCCTCCATGTGCATAAGACAGGAGCTGTCATACCCCACTATATACTCTGCACCTGCATTTAAGTGGTCTTGAACTCTATCTTTTCCCATTTGTATGGATATCTCAGGCTCGTTTATACTGAAAGTTCCGCCAAACCCACAGCACTCATCAGGCCTTTTAAGCTCTACTATCTTAATATCTTTTACCATTTTTAAAAGTTTTAGAGGTTTTGAATAGTATGGATCATTTAGTTCACTTGGGGTTGCAAGATAAAGTTCTCTTAGTCCGTGACAGCTTTGATGAAAACCTACACGGTGAGGAAAACTGCTGTCAAGCTCTTTTACTTTAACAACATCAGTTAAAAATTCACATATCTCATAAATGGAACTTTGTACTTTTTTATATCTTTCACTAA
>JALVWW010000286.1 GCA_027023175.1 Campylobacterales bacterium | reverse complement strand
AAAAGGGATGAGTCGCTAATGAAAACATTTAGCAAAAGACTTAAAAAACTTGAGAAATTGCCAAAGATCGATGAAAACAAGTCTATCTCAGCAGTTTTAGACGAAGAGGGTATAAGCAGAAGAGATTTTATGAAGTGGGCAGGAGCTATGACAGCGTTTTTAGGATTGTCTTCTACTTTTACGCCGACTGTTGCAAAAGCCGCAAAACTTGCAGATAGATTGCCTGTAATTTGGCTACATATGGCAGAGTGTACAGGTTGTAGTGAGAGTTTGATAAGAACCGCAACTCCTACGATAGATAGTTTGATATTTGATTATATATCACTTGATTATCATGAAACTTTGATGGCGGCAGCAGGATGGCAAGCAGAAGAGAATCTTGAAAACTCTATCAAAAAGTATCGCGGAAGATATATAATGATGACCGAAGGCGGCATCCCTACCGGTAACGGAGGAAATTTTTTAACTATAGGAGGTTATGGAAAGACAGGTGAAGATATAGCAAGAGAGACTGCTGAAGGAGCAGCAGCTATATTTGCCATAGGAACATGTTCAAGCTTTGGAGGAATTCAAGCAGCAGACCCCAATCCTACAAGTGCTTTACCTCTTAGCAAAATAACTTCAAAACCGGTCATTAATGTTCCCGGATGTCCTCCGAGTGCAAAAAATATTGTAGGAACTCTACTTCATTTTATACTTTTTGGAACACTCCCCGCACTTGATGCTTTCAATCGTCCAAAATGGGCTTATGGACATAGGATACATGACTTATGCGAAAGAAGAGGGCATTTTGATGCAGGAGAATTTGTAGAGCAGTTTGGAGATGAAGGTGCTAAAAACGGTTACTGTTTATATAAAGTAGGTTGCAAAGGTCCATACACATTTAATAACTGTAGTAGAGAGAGGTTTAACCAACATACTTCTTGGCCGGTTCAAGCAGGACATGGTTGTATAGGGTGTAGTGAGCCTGATTTTTGGGATACAATGGGACCTTATGAAGAGCCTGTGGCAGATCATTTATACAAAACTGTATTTGGAGGGCTTGGTGCTGATGCAACCGCGGATAAAGTCGGCTTAGGACTTTTAACTGTAACTGCTATCGGTATAGCAGCTCATGCCGCTATCTCAACAGTTAAAAAACCAAAAGAATAATCAAGGAGAAATTTATGGCAACAAAAAGAGTAGTAGTAGATCCGATAACCAGGATAGAAGGACACTTAAGAGCTGAAGTTATAGTAGATGAAAATAATGTAGTTAAAGAAGCTTATGTGGGTTCAACATTGTGGAGAGGTTTAGAAGTTATCGCAAAAGGAAGAGATCCTAGAGATGTTCCTTTTATGATGCAAAGAATTTGTGGAGTTTGCACATACTCTCACTATCTAAAAAGTACGATGGCGGTAGAAGATGCACTTGGCATCAAACCTCCTTTAAATGCCGAATTAACTAGAACCTTGATGAATGCAGCCCTGTTTTTACATGACCATCCTGTGCATTTTTATCAACTTCATGGAGTTGACTGGGTTGATATAGTTTCTGCCTTGAGTGCTGATCCTAAAAAAGCAAGTGAATTAGCTTTTAAATACAGTGACAACCCTATTGCAACAGGAGAAAATGATCTTAAAGCAGTTCAAGAGAGAGTGGCAAAATTTGCTAAGTCTCCTGCCGGTCTTGGACCATTTGCCAATGCTTACTGGGGACACAAAACATTTCATTTTACACCTGAACAAAACCTTATAGCACTTTCTCACTATCTAAAAACACTTGAAATGCAAAGAATAGCAGCTCAAATGCTGGCAATATTTGGCGGAAAGATGCCTCATCCTCAAAGTCTTACAGTCGGTGGTGTAACATGTGTGATGGATCTTATGGATCCTGCAAGACTTGGTGAATATATGGTCAAATTTCAAGAGATGGCGAACTTTGTAAATAATGCCTACTATGCAGATCTGCTAATGGCAGCAGAAGCTTATGCAAAAGAGCCATCAGTAACCATGAAAGCCGGAATTGGTGATTTTATGGCTTATAGAGATTTTAAGGTAGGGAGAAATGACTATATATTTGATAGCGGATTTATTACAAACTATGACTTGAGTAAAGTTTATGATATAAATGAGGATCTTATCACCGAAGAAGCCACTCACTCTTGGTATAAAGATAATGAGCCTTTACATCCATACAATGGAAAAACCAATCCAAACTATACAGGCTTAGTAGAGGGTCAAAGTATAGGAAGTGACGGTAAGCCTATCGATAGCAAGCTTTTTAATGAAAAAGAGAAATATAGCTGGATAAAAGCTCCTAGATATGACGGAAGACCTATGGAGGTTGGACCTTTGGCATGTCTGCTTGTAAGTTATGCTAGAGGCAATAAAAGAGTTGTGCCGGTAGTCAATGAATTTTTGAAAAAGACAGGGCTCCCTGCATCTGCACTATTTACAACTCTAGGAAGAACAGCAGCTAGAATGTTACAAGCTAAGATAGTAGCAGATCATGCACTAACGGCATTTCATAATTTGATAGAAAATTTAAAAGTTGACCAGGAGACTTGTACTCCTTATCAAATAGATAAAGATAAAGAGTATAAAGGTTTGGGAATCGGTGATGTTCCAAGAGGAATGTTAAGTCACTGGATAAGGATCAAAAACGGAGTTGTTGAGAATTACCAAGCAGTTGTTCCTAGTACCTGGAATGCAAGTCCTATAGATGCAAAAGGTCAGCATGGACCTTATGAGGCTAACTTGATAGGCTTAAAGATACAAGATCTTACCCAGCCACTCGAAATCATCAGAATCATCCACTCTTTTGATCCTTGTATAGCTTGTGCAGTGCATGTTATGGATACAAAAGGAAATGAACTAGGAGCTTATAAGGTAGATCCACTTTATGGCGGATGTAGTGTATAAAAGGAGTTTGAGATGACAAATGATATGAAATGTTTAGAGAGGGAGGTAGAGTTTACCTCCTCTTATAGATGGCAACATTGGCTTAGAGCAGTTTCTATAGTGATATTGGTGGCAACAGGTTTTTATATAGCTGTGCCATTTATCACACCTACCCCTCATCCGACACCGACAGGTTTTTTGCAAAACTATATGAGAGCATTTCATCTCTTTTTTGGATTTTTGCTTATAGCTGTTGTAATTTTTAAAAGTTACATCTTTTTATTTGTAAAAGATAGTAGCGGAGAGAGAAAATCACTTTTAGACTTGATCAACCCTGCTGTTTGGATAAAACAGATAGGGTATTATCTATTTATCACCAAACATCCTAAGCTCAAAGGAACTTATAACCCTGTACAATTCGCTGCATACATCCTCTTTTATGCTATGATATTCGGTATCATTTTAACCGGACTTATGCTATATGTGCAAGTTTATCATGAGGGATTGGCAGGGTTTTTGTATGCTCCTATGATGAAGCTTACAGTATTGTTTGGAGGTCTTGCGGTAGTGAGAGAAGTTCATCATCTCTTAACTTGGGGTATTATACTTTTTGTTACCGTACATATCTATATGGCGATATTCAATGCCGTTTACGGTAAAGAGGGTTCTATGGACGCTATATTTAGTGGACTTAAGTGGCACAGTAAGCATGAGTAGCAATTAAAAATGAAAAATGAAAAATTTTGGAAAGAGTGAGCTTTGGCTCACTCTTTTTTATTGGGGGGAATAGTTTATGAAGATTTTGATCTTAGGTATTGGTAATGTTCTTTTTGGAGATGAGGGAGTTGGAGCTCATTTGGCTCATTATCTTGAAAAAAATTATGAATTTATTAGCGATAAACATAAAGTTGATATAGTCGATGGCGGTACGCTAGCTCAAAGACTTATACCTTTGATAGTTGAGTATGATTTGGTTATCGTCATGGATTGTGTCAATGTAAAAGATGGCAACATAGGAGATGTGTACTTCTTCGACTACAGCCATATTCCTTCCTATATAACTTGGCAAGGTAGTGCACACGAAGTTGAAATGTTGCAGACTTTACAAATGATAGAGATGTACGGGGATATGCCTACAACTAAGATAGTAGGTGTTATCCCCTATGTCATAGGAGAAGATTCTACATTTAATATGACTGATGAAGTGATAAAAGCAAGCGAATTGATGGTAAAAACTATCATTAAAGAGCTTGAAAAATATGATATAAAAGCGGTAAAAAAAGACAATATCCCCATCCAAGAGATAGCAAAAGAGAGTTTTTTATTGAAAGCTTAAAAAGAGGATAGTCAAAATTATAAATGATATTATTCAATAATTGTTCATTTTTAATTTTTAATTTTTAATTTCCCAAAGGAACAATATGATACTTAGATTTGATTTTGAATACACTTCAACTTCTTTGGTTTATGAAAAGATACTTTTAAGGGAGTTGGAAAATTCCGGTTTAAAAGGGGTGCTACAAAAAGATAACTTTATACTCTCTTTATATATTGAGGGCAGTGAAAATGAACTTGAAAATTTTGCTAATGATTTAGCTTTAGAGTTGCCTCACTCTTTATTTTTGAAAAATAGCAGTGTTGAAGTTGTTAAAAATTTACCCAAAGATGAGTATAGCTTGCCAACTTATCCTAAAAGAGAACTCCCTTTTTGTCCTAAATGCCACAAGGAGGCGTTAGATGCGAGTGATCCTTTTGTAAAGTGTGAAGTTTGCGGTTATGATGTGCAAAAAAATGAACTTGTATATAAAAATTTTGCAAAAGAGATTGTGGGTAATAATGAGGAGATATTTAAAAATTTGGCTATTGCTGTAAAAAACGGAGCAATTGCAAAGATAAAAACTTTTAATGGTTATAAAAAGATAGCTTTTGCAAATGAGAAAAATTATAAATTTTTTGATAAAAATTTTGAACTATTGTTTGGAGATGTAACTAGTGTTAATGGTTTGATACCTCTTAAAAAAGGTGAATTTATAGCTCTTGGGAGTTTTGAAAAACCTGTACTAAATTTACCTGTCAATGGTAAAATATTAAAAGATTATCCATTTTTTGAAAAAGAGCATCATGTAGATATAAGACTTTGTGATGATTTGATGCTTGAGATTGTACTCTCATACTTAAAAAAAGAGGATGTTGATTTTGTTTTGATAGCAGATGTAAACAAAGATGAAGAGTTTAAAATATCTTTGGATTTTAAAAGTGAAGTTAAGTCTAAAAAGGAGCTAAGAGCTATAGTTTTAAATGACGGGAGAGTGCTTTTGAGTGAAGGAGATAAAACTCTTTTACCAAAAGTAGATCAAAATTTTTCTCCCCTACCCATAAAAGCATATTCTAAAAATTATGTAGCAATCAATACTGACAAATATATTATAACTTATGATAAAGCCAAAAAATTACCTGCTTTAGAGGATACATTTTATCTTGATAAGGATAAAAGATATGAAGCTGCACATGGAGCATTTTACTCTATCATCGCTCAAAATTCTCTTTTTGATAAAGTTGTAAGTGGAGTTTATTTGAGTAAAGAGTATAACGATAAGATAATGATATATTCAAAAAGATTTGGCTTGGTGGATTATCTTGGATTTGGTTTTGAGTATCCAAAAAGTGTTAAGGAGCTTTTTGGTATCATAGAAAAGGAAGATAAAACCTCCGCAAAACTTATCAAAAATTATAGAGCAAAATTTGGATATATGAGTGATTTGGAGTTTGATTTTAAAAAGATGGGGGATATTTATAAGCTTTGGGGAATAGTTAGTATAGTTTTAGGATTTTATGCCGGGACAAATGTCAAAAATGCAGCACAAACTTTGTGTAATAGTGCTTACTCATTTAAGGGTAAAAAGGGTCCTAGGATTGACTATAAACTAAAAAGAGAAAATGATAAACCTAAACTTGATAGTTTAAAAGTGATAAAAACTGCTATGAGTTTTAGACTTGCCGGGCTTGATGCACCGACTCTTAGCTTTGGAGTTATGGAGAGTTTTGCAGAATTTATCTCAAACCTTATGGATGAGTTAAATCAAGACTATGAGATAGATGGAGTGTGTATGAACGGTTCACTTTTTGCTTTGGGAAATTTGGTTGATAAATTTTATACTATTACGGCAAAAAACTATACTGTTTTTACAAATGAAGAGTTTGGCCTAGATGACATTAATCTTCCTTATGGGATCATAAGCGGACTTACTGAGAATTAAAAATGAAAAATGAAAAATGAAAAATTTTGGAAAATGAAAAATTTGGGATTAGTTAGATATAGATATAAATTTGAGGGAGTTGTTCAGGGAGTAGGGTTTCGTCCTTTTGTTTATAAACTTGCTTTGAAGTATGGATTGAAAGGATTTGTCAATAATTCTAGTGAGGGTGTTTTTTTAGAGATTGAAGCCGATGAAGAAGCTATCGATGAGTTTGAAGATGAATTTTATGGCTCTCTTCCTCCACTTGCTAAGATAGATAAAACTACTAAAACCAAAAAATCTCCTTTAAATGAAACCGAGTTTAAGATCATCCAAAGTGAAGTCTCTAAAGCCAAATTTGCCTCCATATCTCCTGATATTGCTATATGTGAAGATTGTTTAAAAGAGTTAAATGATATAACCAACAGAAGATACAACTACTTTTTAACCAACTGTACAAACTGCGGACCAAGATATACTATCATCAAAAAAGTACCTTATGATAGAGTAAATACCTCTATGGATAAGTTTAAAATGTGTAGCAAATGTCAAGAGGAGTATAAAAATCCACTTGATAGAAGATACCATGCCCAGCCCATCTCTTGTTACACCTGCGGTCCGAGAGCAAAATTTTATAAAACTTTTTCAAAAGAGCTTTTAAAATGTGATGAAGAGGCTATAAAACTTTGTGCAAAAAGTATAAAAAGAGGTAATATTGTTGCCATAAAAGGAATGGGTGGTTTTCATATAGTATGCTCTGCCACTTCTCCAAAGAGCGTTAAACTTTTAAGAAAAAGAAAAAGAAGACCTACCAAACCATTTGCTGTTATGTTTAAAGACATAGAGGATATAAAAAAGGTTTCACTTTTAAGCAAAAAAGAAGAGGAACTAATACTGAGCAAAGAAAAACCCATCGTAGTAGTAAAGAAAAAAGAGCCTCATAAACTTAGAAAAAGAGAGTTGCCTATCACCTCTTTTGTAGCTCCAGGAATTGACAGAATAGGAGTATTTTTGCCATATACTCCTTTGCATCATTTGATATTTAAATATATTGAGTGTCCAATAGTAGCAACCAGTGCCAACTTAAGTGATGAACCTATTATAAAAGACAGAGTGGAATTATGTGAAAAATTGGGAAATGTGGTTGATTTTGTGTTGGATTTTGACAGAGATATTGTCAATGCCTGTGATGACAGTGTAGTGCAGGCTGTCGATGGAAAAAAAGAGACTTTAAGACTTGCTAGAGGTTATGCGCCAAAGTATCAAAAACTCTCCTTCAAACTTGATAAAAAGATACTTTGTATCGGAGCAAATCAAAAAAATACAATCACTTTGGCCTATGAAGATATACTTGTCACTTCACCGCATATAGGCGACCTAAACAGCATAGAAGCTATGGAATATTTCCAAAGAACCATTGAAAGCTTTAAAAGGTTTTATGAGTTTGAGCCTGATATTATAGTACGCGATAAACACCCCGGATATGAAACAACCAA
>JALVWW010000285.1 GCA_027023175.1 Campylobacterales bacterium | reverse complement strand
GAATTATCTACCATTTTAGATAAATGGATATATTTTATAAAATATGCAGAGGACTTTGAACTCATACCAAAAGAGTATGAAACTATGGAAGAGTTTAAAGAAGCATTTCATTTAGCTTCCCAATGTAATTGGAATAAAAAAGAGTTAGAGGTGTATGACTATATGACACTAAAAGCTTTTGATGAGATTCATGCTTTAAGAACTGCTGAGCGAAAAGCAGAAGCAAAAGGGATGCAAAAAGGGATGCAAAAAGGAATGCAAAAAGGAATGCAAAAAGGAATGCAAAAAGGGATGCAAAAAGGGATTGAACAGGGAATAGAACAAGAAAAAATTGATATCGCCAAAAAATCAATTATGCAAGGTTTAGATGATGAAACCATAATGCTTATAACAGGATTAGATAAAGAATCTATAAAGAGCTTAAGAGAAAAATAATTTTTTTTGCTATTGACTAGAACTTGTCTTCTGGCTACAATTCTTTTATGTATAAAAATCTTTATGAAAAAATTACAGATACTTTGGTTAATTATGGTTATGTTTTTATTGAAAATGCCTTAAATGAAACACTTTCTCATGAACTTTTAAAAGTTGCTAAAGATAGTAACAATTATAAAAATGCTGGTATTTCTACCTCTTTAATTATAGATAAAAATAGGCGAAAAGATAAGATTTTATGGATAGATGCAGATAGCAAAGCTACAAAAGAGTATCTTGAATTTGCAAAAGGTTTACAAGAGTATCTTAATCATCATCTATTTTTAGGGCTTAGCTATTATGAAGCACACTTTGCTCGCTACGAGATAGGCGATTTTTATGAGAAACATCTTGATGCCTTTAAAAGTAAAAAAAATAGGATAGTAACGACAGTCTATTATTTAAATGATGATTGGAATAAGGCTGATGGTGGAGCACTTATTGTGTATGATAAAGAGGGAAAAGAGTTACAAAAAATTCTACCAAAGGCAAATACTCTTGTTGTATTTTTAAGCGAGGATTTTCCTCATGAAGTTTTATCGGCAAAGAAAATTCGCTACTCTATTGCAGGTTGGTTTAGAGTAGATAAGTAGTGTAATATGATAATAAAAATTAAAACAATTGAATCTGATGAGATACAAATTTACAAAGAGCTAAGAGAATCGGCATTTAGAAGTGATAGAAGTTTTATAGCTGACTCTCCAAAGGTAGTTAATCTTCTCTTAGATAGTGATTTAGAGATAAAAAGTATTCTTGCTACGCAGGAGTATTACGATGAATTTTACCAACTTGTAGTAAAAAAAGGTGTGCCAAAGATATATGTAACAACAAAAGAGGAGATGGGTAAAATTGTTGGGCATAAGATACATCACAACTGTATGATGCACGGAATTCGTCCTAATGATATTGTACTTAAAGATGTAGGCGAGCAGATAATTTTACTTGATAATATTACTTCAAGTGAGAATGTTGGTTCAATAGCAAGAAGTGCAGCAGCGCTTGGTGTGAGAACATATTTATTGCCCAAATCATCTCCTCATCCCTTTAATAGGCGTGCTTTGCGTGTCTCTATGGGGTATGCAAAGATGTTACAAACGCATATTTATACTGATATTTTTAAAACTATTGAGACTTTAAAAGAGATGGGTTATAAAATATATGCAGCAGAA
>JALVWW010000284.1 GCA_027023175.1 Campylobacterales bacterium | reverse complement strand
CAGTAGAACCATTCTCATCAGCTGTTCTTTTAGGAGAATCTCCATCTGCACATAAAATTCAGGGAATAGGAGCTGGATTTATTCCTAAAATTTTAGATAGACATTGTTATGGTGAAGTGATAAAAGTAAGTGATAAAGATGCCATAGAGACAGCAAGGATGTTGGCTAAAAAAGAGGGTTTACTTGTTGGTATATCTTCAGGGGCAAATGTATATGCTTCAATGCAAGTAGCACAGAGAAAAGAGTTTCAAGGTAAAACCATAGTTACTATTCTTTGTGATACAGGAGAGAGATATTTAAGTACGGAACTTTTTAGTGAATAGAAAATTTTTAGAGACTATAAAAGTAGAAAATGGTAAGATTTTTAATTTGTCATATCATCAGTTGCGTGTAGATTGTGCTTTAACAAAGGGTAATTTGTATTTAGATAAGATTTTAGATATTCCAAAAGAACAAGGCTTGTTTCGCTGTAGAGTTATCTATGATGAAGATGGCTATGAGGTAGAGTATTATCCCTATAGTAAACGAAAAATTGAAAGATTAAAACTTGTTTATGATGATAAAGTAGTTTATGATAAAAAATATTTTAATAGAGATGATTTAGAGAGATTATTTTCTCAAAAAGATTTAGCAGATGATGTTTTAATTGTTAAAAATGGTCTTATTAGCGATACAACAATAGCAAATTGTGCTTTTCTATATAATGGTGAGTGGTTAACTCCTAAAGAGCCTCTTTTATTTGGTACAACTAGAAGCCGTTTACTTTATGAAGGCAAAATAAAAGAGGTAGAAATTGGAGTGGATGATATATTAAAATTTGATGCTATGGCTTTGATGAATGCTATGATAGATTTTGATATAATACGACATAAAAAAATAGAGGATATAATTTGTTAGAAAATATAATTCAAGATGAAGATTTTGGTGAGTTAATGAAAAATAATATTCAGGATTTAATTATTTTGTTTTTTGAAAAAGAGCAAAATTTTGGAATATTGTGTAAGATTGAAGATGTTTCATTTAATCCTGAACTTCCTAAAGATATAAATAGTGAATTTAGACCAGTGACACTCTTTTTTTTAGCAGGCTATACATTTGAGACAGCACGCATTGAAGATGGATATCTTATTTTTGAAGCTGGTTTTGGAAATGAAAATATTGGAAGTGTTGTAAGTGTTCCACTTTTAAGTATTATTCAAGTGATTGTAGATGAAGTACCAGTTCTTATTAATATAGCAATAAAAACTGATAGAAAAGAGAAAATAACTAAAGCAGATGAGAGTGGTGTAAAAAATTCAATGGCTTCATTCTTATCAAATCCAGAAAATTCCAAGTTTTTAAAATAGAGAGATTTTGCCTTTTATACTCTGTGTAGAGATAAAAGGTAGTTTACTACATTGTCAACAAAAGCATCATGTTTTCTCTCTTTAAGGTAAGCAATATAAAAATGTCTTGTGATTTTATGATTTTTTAATTTTGCTTCAAAAAGTCTTCCCTCTTCAATCTCAGATTTAATAACATGTCTTGAAATAATTGAGACAAGAGGTCTTTGTGCTTTTTTATCAGAGTGCATTATTGTCTCTTTTATCGAAGTTGGACTTGTCAATACACCAATAACATTAAAATCGTTACAATTTACATCC
>JALVWW010000283.1 GCA_027023175.1 Campylobacterales bacterium | reverse complement strand
ACTCCAAAGATACTTGATAATTCCCAAAAATATATCGAGGAAAAGTTCGGTACTGCCAAAAAGCCTGTAAGCTTTGTTTTTCACGGCGGAAGCGGCTCAACTCACGAAGAGATAAAAGAGGCTGTCAGCTACGGTGTAGTCAAGATGAATATAGACACCGATACACAGTGGGCATTTTGGAGTGGTACAAAAGGGTATATAGAAAAATATCATGACTATCTTCAGTCTCAGATAGGAAATCCTGAAGGCGAAGACAAGCCAAACAAAAAGTACTATGACCCCAGAAAATGGTTAAGAGCTGGTGAAGAGTCTATGAGAGACAGATTGAAGATAGCTTTTGGAGATTTAAACTGTATTGACAGATATTAAAAATTCTCTCGTAGAGAAAGTTTTTTTTCAAAATAGAAATATTTACATCAAAAGAGATGATCTCTTGGATAGTGAATTTTCTGGCAATAAAGCCAGAAAATTTCACTATTTTTTAGATCACGATTTTCCTCAAATAAAAAAGATAGTCTCTTACGGCTCCAATCAATCAAATGCAATGTATTCACTCTCTGTTTTATGCAAGATAAAGAAGTGGGAGTTTGAGTACTTTACAGATCATATTCCCTCTTTTTTACAAGCAAATCCTATAGGCAACTTAAAATATGCACTAGAAAACGGCATGAGGCTGAAACTCTTTAATGAGTGTTCTTATAATGAACTAAAAGAGAAAAACTCTCTTTCAAAAACTATCAAAAAAAATGATACTCTTTTTATACCTGAAGGTGGCAGATGTGAAACTTCAAGATACGGTATAAGTTTGCTAGCCAAAGAGATAATAGAATTTAAAAAAGAGAATGGTTTAAAAGTTTTATACATTTTCTTACCTTCAGGCACAGGAACAACAGCATTGTATCTTCAAAGCTCTATCATAAAACACAATGATAACTCAAAAGTTTTTACAAATGCCTGTGTGGGAGGAAAAGAGTACCTAATAAAGCAATTTTTTGCCTTGGAAAAGGATGAGAAATATCATCCCTCTGTTTTGGATACAAAAAAGCACCATTTTGGTAAACTTGATTGTAAAATGTATAGATTTTGGATAGAATTACAAAAAAATTTAAATATCGAATTTGACCTCTTGTACGACCCTTACGGATTTTGGTATATGATGAAATTTTTAGAAAAAAATGAGATATCAAAGCCCGTTATGTACATACATCAAGGCGGCATAAAAGGTAATGTTTCGATGCTTCAAAGATACAAAAGGAAATGTATATGAAAATTTTCAGTATAAATGATGATAACTTTCAAACAAATTTTGATGAGCTTTTAGAGCGCGGAAAAATGGATATGAAAAATGTATCCAAGATAGTTGACGGGATTATAAATGATATAAAAGAAAACGGAAACAGTGCTATCATAGAAAGCATTAAAAAGTTTGACAATTGGCATCCAAAAAGTGATGATGACCTTACTATAAGCCAAGATGACATGAAAAATGCTTATGATAAACTTGATGATGAGTTAAAAAATGCTTTGCACTTGGCATACGACAGGATAAAAAGCTTCCACGAGAAACAGATGCCAAGGTCGTGGTTTGACTATGAAGACAACGGCAATATCCTGGGACAAAAAGCAACTCCGGTTGATTGTGCGGGGCTTTATATTCCCGGAGGCAAAGCGGCATATCCAAGCTCACTTCTTATGAATGCCATTCCCGCTATAGTAGCCGGTGTACAAGAGATAGTAGTTTGCACCCCTACTCCAAATAATGAGATAAATGAGCTTTTGTTGGCTGCTATGCATATATGCGGAATCAAACAGGCTTTTAAAGTCGGAGGTGCAGGTGCCATAGCCGCCTTGGCTTACGGAACTGAAACCATACCTAAAGTTGATGTCATAACTGGCCCCGGCAATATTTTTGTAGCAACTGCAAAAAAGATGGTATATGGTGAAGTAAACATAGATATGATAGCAGGTCCGAGTGAGATAGGTATCATAAGTGACAGCAGTGCAAATGCAAAATACTTGGCAATCGATCTTTTATCTCAAGCCGAACACGACGAAATGGCAAGCTCCATCATGATAACTACAGATAAACATTTGGCTTTACAAACAAAAGACCATGTTTATTCATTCTTAAAAACACTCCCTCGTGAAGAGATAGCAAGAAAATCGATAGAAAAAAGAGGAGCTATCATCATAGTAAATGATCTTAGTGAAGCAGTAGAATTGATGAATAAAATTGCACCTGAACATTTGGAAATAATGACGCTCAAGCCGTTTGAGCTTCTGCCAAGCATAAAACATGCAGGAGCTGTATTTCTTGGCAAAAATACACCTGAGCCAATAGGAGACTATATAGCAGGTCCAAATCATACTCTACCTACCGGAGGAACAGCTAAATTTTACTCACCTTTGAGTGTAGATAATTTTATCAAAAAGTCTTCTATCATCAGTATATCTGATGAGGGAATGAAAGAGATAGGAGAAGCTTGTGCATTATTGGCTAAAACAGAAGGTCTAACTGCTCACCAAAAATCAGTCCAGATAAGACTGGACAGCAATCAGACTGTATAGCTTAAAGCTATGCAGTCTTAAAGCTGTTGAGTTTTGCATTTAACTCTTTTGCGCTCTCTTTTATCCTCTTGGAGATATTTTTCATCTCCTCTATAACTTTTATATTTTCTTTGGAAGTTCCATAAACCTCTTCTATTTTAGATAGAATTTTTTCAACATCTCCAGCCAACTCTATTGACTCTCTAAGAGAATCATCAGAAACCTGCTGGGCAACTCTGACTGTATGAGATGTTTCATCTATATTTGCATTTACTTCTAAAGCATCAGTGGACAATTTTTCAATATTGTGTGCATTTTTGCTGATAGCATCACTTGCATTGGCGATTTCCTGTACCATTAAATTAGTGGTTGCATCTATCTCAAGAAGTGATTTTTGTGTTTGCTCGGCCAATTTTCTTACCTCATCAGCAACTACTGCAAAACCTCTTCCATGCTCCCCTGCCCTTGCTGCTTCTATAGCTGCATTGAGTGCTAAAAGATTGGTTTGGTCTGAAATGTCAGAAATTTTGGTCAATACAAGTTTTGTATCTTCTGCTGTTTTATTCAGGTCGTTTATCCTGTTGGCCAGCTCGATTCCCGCATGAGACTCCTCTTGCATCTTTTCACTTATTTTATTTATACTCTCTTTGACAGCTTGAAGTTTTTTATCGGCCTCTTCGATATCCTCTTTACTTTTTTTGGCACTCTCAACCGTATCGGCAAGGATAGACTTCATGCTGCTACCCATCTTGTTGACATCTTCTATCTCTTTTAGAGTATTGGTTATCTCTTTGCTCAAATAATCAGAGCTTTTTTCCAATTCGTTTGAAAGATTTAGATTTTGTTCGCTTGAATTTTTGGCTTCTATGACAGAGTGCTGTACTTTTTCTATAAAAGTATCGACCCATTTTCCGGCTTCGGACAGCTCATCCTCTTTGACAAAATTAAGTCTTTTTGTCAAGTCGCCGTCTCCGGTTGCTATATCTTTGACTCTTGTTGTTAAAAAATGTAACGGCTTTAGTATCTCTTTTCCAAAAAAGAGTAAAAATCCTATGGTAGCTATGATAGCAGCTATAATGAGACTTGCAACTATAAGATAGTTGAAGTCACTTATCTCTTTATCAGCTTTTTCCAATGAAAGTTGAAGATTCATTACGCCCAACACATCACCTCTGCTTGAGGTGGCATGACATCCTAGACATTCTGTAGTAGCGACAAGAGGCTTATGAAGTTCAAGTATATGCTTTCCATTAATAGTATGCTCTATAATAATAGGCTTTTTTGACTGAAAAACTTTTTGCACCATTTTATTTGTTGTAAAGTGGTCTTTTAGTCCAAAAGTTTTAATAACTTCTTTTGATTTGTCTATCTCTATATCTTCTATGCCTTTTATCTTTTTTATAGTTTTCAAAGTATCTTCCACTATTTTTGGATCGCCCATATTCATAGCAGTTCTTATGGCAACAAAGATAGTGTTGCTTAGCGTTTCTATATTGTCAGTAGTGGAAGTTTTTATAATTTTATTCGAGTTATAAGATATAAATATAAGTAAAATTGCCGAGCCGACTATAAAAAATGTCAAAGTGGTGGCTATCAGCTTAGATTTGATTGTTTTTAGCATTTCATATCCTTTTGTATAAATTTAGATAAAAATTTGGAAAACTATTTTACTCTTTTATTATAAAAATTTTTCTTAAATTGTGTAAATCTTTTTTCTATTATAGCATTTCTTGCCTCTTTTACCAAGTGTAGATAATAGTGAAGATTGTGAAGAGAAGCGAGTCTAAAGTATGTTATCTCTTTTGCTTTAAAAAGATGATGTATATATCCAAGAGAGTATCTTTTGCAAGTGTAACAATCACACTCACTATCTATAGGCTCATCTATATGTTTATATCTTGAGGATTTTACATTAATCTTACCATAACTTGTAAAAAGAGTTCCGTTTCTTGCATTTCTTGTAGGCATAACACAATCAAACATATCGACTCCTCGTTCGATATTTTCGACCAAATCTTCCGGTGTTCCTACTCCCATCAAGTATCTTGGCTTATTTTTAGGCATAAAAGGAGTGGTATATGAGACTATATCATACATCTCTTCATTACTTTCACCTACACTTAAGCCCCCTATAGCATATCCGTCAAAATCCTCTAAAGAAACCAAACCCTCAGCGGAAATTTTCCTAAACTCTTTATCGGTTCCTCCTTGAATGATAGCAAAGATATTTTGCTTAGAATTTTCTTCAAGCTGTTTCATTTTGCTATGATACTCTATAGACCTTTTAGCCCACTCATAAGTCCTCTGGATCGAGAGTCTAACCCTCTCTTTAGTTGCGGGAAGCGCTACTAAATCATCAAGTATCATCATAATGTCTGAATTTAAATTATACTCAATATCCAAAACTTTTTCAGGTGTAAAATAGTGTGAAGAGCCGTCTATATGGCTTTTAAAGTGTATGCCATTTGGATCTGCTTTGGAGATAGAACTCAGTGAAAATGCCTGAAACCCTCCACTGTCAGTCAAAAAACTTCTATCATAGGTGGTAAATCCATGAAGTCCGCCAAACTCTTTTACAGTTTTATCTCCCGGTCTTAGATACATATGATAAGTATTGGCAAGAATGATTTTACTATCCAATATCTCACTCATATCATAAGCGTCAAGTGCTTTTACACTTCCTACCGTTCCTACCGGCATAAACACAGGAGTTTGTATAACACTGTGTGTAGTCTCTATCGTACAAGCCCTTGCATCCCCGTCAACAGCGTCTATTTTAAATTTCATCCTTCTTCCTTCATCCTTCAACCTTCATCCTTCTTCCTATTTATGCTATAATATCTATATGAAAGATATATTGATAATAGCAGACGGTATTGTAGCAAAACATTTTTTAGAAAGAGTTTGCAATGATACCACAGCCGACAATAACTACAGCGTAGTTTACTATAATGATAAAACCATTACCGACAAAAAAGCTGAACATGTGAAATATTATAAATTTGACCCTACAAGTTTTTCAAAACTAAGGTCTGTTTTTAAAGAGAATATTGTAGAAGTTTTTATAGTGGTCAAAAAGAGATTTGATGCGCTTGAGAGTTATAAAAATATAAGACTCTTAAGCAAAGATATACATGTCGTAATGCTTGATATGTGGCATATAGACTCGGACGATACCAATCTCTCACTTTTAAATGCCAATGAAATTCTCTCTTCAAGACTTTTTGACTTTTTACCCAATGTTTCAGTCATAGCACAAAATGTTGGGCTTGGTATCGGTGAAATCATGGAGATAGATGTACCTTTTGGAAGCCCTTATGTTTACAGACACATTTCAACTATAAAACAAAAAAACTGGAGGATTTCAGCCATATATCGTGCAAATGATATGATACTACCAAAACCGTCCACCATGATATTTCCAAATGATATATTGTTAGTCATTGGAGACCCAAATATTTTACAAAGTGTTAGCATAAGTATAAAGCAGGAGTTTGGTTCCTTTCCCTCGCCCTACGGCAAAAACATATATCTTCTTGTAGATATGATACAAAACAGCCCGGAAGAGATAGAAAAGATGATAAACAGCGCCTTTTTGCTTCATTCGTCTCTCAACAACAATAAACTCATCATAAAGATAATAAACCCCACATATTCCAAATGCTTTGAAAAACTAAAAAGTTACGACAAATGCTCTACTAGAGTTTTTATAGACTATGAAGCAGATGATTTTAAGCATACTCTTTTTAAGGATTTGGATATAGCCAATATCGGCTTAATGATAGTAAACAATAAAATATTTGAAAGATACAAGAGTATTTTATATGATGCAAAAATTCCGATATTTAAAACAGGTATTTATGACTTTAGCAAGATAAAACAAAGCGTCATACTGCCTGAAGAGAATGAAAAGATAGAAAAACTGACTGCTCCCATATTTGACATATCCGCTCAACTTGACCTTGATATTGAGCTGTATGACTACGACCCTGAAGATTTGGGTGTAAACAATGAGCTTATTGATCATTTTAAAAATTTGGCGGGTATGTTTAAAAGGAAAGTAAAAGTAATAAAACCAAAAAACAATCCCATTATGGAGTTGGAGTCAAGAGATGATATATTGCAATTTTTACCTTTTGATGAAAAAGTAAGAAATGCTACTATCCTCTCACAGTTTAGCAAAAGTTTTCAAAAGCTCTACTTCAAGCTAAACGGTGCTTATCAGGTATTTATTCCCATAACAGAACAGTAAGGATAAAAATGAATATAAAGATAGAAATAAAAGAGAAGAAAAAAAACTATAAAGTTTTTATAAACGAGTTGGATGAGCTTTCGTTTGATAAAAAAGTTGCCATTATCACAAACCCGAAAGTATCAGGCTTACATTTGCAGACTTTGCTTAAACATATAAGAGCAAAAGAGTTATACATCATAACTGTCCCTGACGGTGAAGAGCATAAAAACCTCCAAACCATCTCATACATTCTTGATAGACTAAACGAACATCAGTTGGATAGAAAGTCCCAACTTATAGCTTTTGGAGGGGGAGTCATAGGGGATATGACAGGATTTGCGGCATCTTTGCACCTAAGAGGGATAGAATTTGTCCAGGTACCGACTACCCTGCTGGCTCAAGTTGATGCAAGCGTAGGAGGAAAAACCGGAGTCAATAACAAATTTGGTAAAAATCTCATAGGAGCATTTTATCAACCGCAAGCCGTTTACTGTGAAACTGAATTTTTAAAAACTTTACCAAAAAAAGAATTTGGAGCGGGAGTTGCTGAGATAGTAAAAATGGCTGTTACATTTGATAAAGATTTTTTTGAGTGGCTCGAAGACCACACTCTTTTGGAAGAGAAAAATCTGGAAATTGCCATAGAAAAATGCATAAAGATAAAAGCCGATGTTGTAAGTAAAGACGAAAAAGAAGCGGGCATAAGAGCAGTGCTTAACTACGGTCACACCTTTGCCCATGTCATAGAAAATGAAACAAATTACAAAAGATATCTTCACGGAGAAGCCGTAAGCATAGGTATAGTCATGGCAAATACTCTCGCTTTAAAACTAAATCTTTTA